>NZ_JAHLZE010000003.1 GCF_020148105.1 Methanobrevibacter sp. TMH8 | reverse complement strand
CGTTTAACTTAGGTTTAACGAAGTTATTTTTTAAATAAATAGTAATTTTATTGGTATCTATTTGGTTTTTGTATTAATAGAAAAGAAAATTATTATAACATGAATGTGTTTAAAGTAATTTTCTTTTGATTAATAAGATTAAAGGAGCTTTATAAAATTTTTTTGAGTAAATGCTTTTCTTAATGGTACCTAATTAATGAAAAATGATCTTTTTTGGGAAAATCATTTAATTAGATTATTAATTTGGGTTTATTAATCAAAAATAAATTTGTAATGTGGTATTAAAAAGATAAAATGTGTTCTATTAAGAATTTTTATATATATATATCACCCCCTTAAATTCTATTTAGAATCATTTATTCTTTTTTAATCACATTTAGAATTTTGAATATATATTTTAACCCTTATAAAAGGGGAGGTGAAATAATTAAACAAAATAAAAAAATAACTCATACATTAATTATAGTAAGTATTTTTCTATTAGCTGTAATTAGTTTACAAGCTGGTTTTGCAGCTACAACAACTACTATTGATAATACAACTGCTGGTGGAATAAGTGGTGCACTCGGTAGTTCAAGTCCTGGTGATATAATAGAATTGGATGAAGGAACATACACAGGTAACAACAATACCAACATGACAATTAACAAAAACATCACAATACAAGGAAACGGCCCAACAGGCAAAATAATACTTGATGCACAAGGACTATCAAGAATATTCATAATCGACAACAATTTGGACGTGATTTTCATCAATATAACATTTATCAATGGAAATTCAACTAATGGTGGTTTATATGGTCATGGTGGTGCAATCATCAATATGAATCAAGCTACAAAAATGACATTAATAGATTGTGTATTTACTAATAATACTGCACTTGGTAGTGGTGGAGCAATTCTTAATCAGGGAAATATTAGTTTAACTGGATGTAATTTCACATTTAATAATGCTGGTGGTTTAGGTGGGGGGCTTTATAATATTTATAGTGCTAATATAAGTTTAATTAATTGTAATTTTATATCTAATTTTGCTACTGATGCTGGTGGAGGTTTATTAATTCACTCCAATACTAAATATTTTGAAATAATTAATTGTAGCTTTATATCTAATTCTGCTATTTCTATTGGTGGTGCAATTTTCATGGCCAATAATAATTCAGGAATAATTAGTAATTGTACTTTTAAGAATCATAGTGGAAACCAAGCTGGTGCTGTATTTATGTCAAATAATTGTAATGTTCAGATTATCGATTCTTTATTTGAGGACAATAATGCTAGTGCTTGTGGGGGTGCGTTAAGAATAGATAATAATTGTTCAGTGAATATTACTAATTCTACTTTTAGATATAACAACGCAGCTCTTGATGGCGGAGCCATATCTATTTCTAGTTCTAATGTAATTATTTCTGATTGTGATTTAACTGGTAATTCTGCTGGCAGGGATGGTGGTGCTGTTTCTTCTAGTACTAGTGATACTTATCTTATTGACAGTAGTAATGTTAATATTAATAACTCAACCATAATTGACAACACTGCCGGTAACAATGGTGGTGGTGTTTCTTCTTCTACTGGTGAGAATAGTACTGGTAATAGTAATGTTAATGTTAATGATTCTGATATAGCTAATAATACTGCTGGTAATAATGGTGATTCAATAGCTACTACTGCTGGTGACGGCAGTAGTGGTAATAGTGAAGTCAATGTTGATGGGGACTCTACTATAACTAATAGCAATCCAGATAGAGATGATAATGGAATATATGCATCTACTGGTGAGGGCAGTAGTGGAGAAGCTAAAAATAATATAGCTGATGGTGTTATTAAACGGTTATCAGCTAGTTCAACTATAATTGCTCCTAATTCTACTGTTGGAAAACCAACCACTATTCGTGGTGTAGCTAAAGACCAAAATGGTAATCCATTAGCTAATGTTAAGTTAACTGTTACTGTTGATGGTAAAGTATATACTGTAACTACTAATAGTGCTGGTGAGTGGAGTTTAACTTATATTCCAACTAAAATAGCTAATATTCAAGTTACAGTAGCTTTAAATCAAAACAATGTATACTATGCATTTAGTAAAACTACTAGTTTTAGAGCTATTCAAACTGTTACTCTAACAATTTCTGCACCAACAATCAACCAAGGTAAAAAAACCAATATAAAAGTAACTCTTAAAGATGCAGATGGAAATATCCTCAAAGGCAAAAAAGTATCAATAACAATCAAAGGAAAAACATACACAGCAACAACTAATAACAATGGAATAGCTGTATTCAATATCGCTGGATTAAAGGGTGGAAAACATACTTTAACAGCTAAATTTGCAGGAGACAACAACTACAAATCATCAACAATATCAAAAGTGCAGAAAGTCAACCCTAAAACTAACTTAGGAATTGCATCAATTAAAAAATTGTCTTTCAAGAAAAGAGTATCTACATATAGAGTTACAATAGCTAATACTGGAAGTTTAAAATCTAAGGCTACTACTTTGGCTCTTTTCCATATGAGAAACGGAGTTAAAATCAAAACCAAATACATCAAAATTAAATCAATAGCTCCAGGAAAGAAAATATCAATAATCGTCAGCTACTTCCCAGATAAAGCTAATCACAGATACTGCATAGCCCACTTCCAAATCGATCCCAAAAACAAAAACAAAGAAATAATACTAGCTAACAACAAAAAATCAATAAGCCTAAAACACTAAAACAAAATAATATATCTATATTTAAAGAGATAATAATTAATTATTTTAATTATCTCACTTTTTTATTTTTTTTATTTTTTTAATCATTATTTATAATAAATATATGATATTTATATAAAGTATTTTAACTAAGTTGTAGAAAGATAATTATATTAAGTTTTATACAACTTATTATACAATTAATTATAAATTATCATAGTTAAATTATATCATATCTAAATTATTGTAATTATTATAATTATTGCAATTTAGTATTATTTAGTATAATATTATAAATATTGTAATTTTAGTATAATTTTTATCATTTAATTAATCTTTTTATATCATTATTATTAGGAAGTGTGGGAATGCTAGAAGATTCTGAAATGAAATATATTAAAGAAAAACTTGGAAGAGAACCTAATGAACTAGAAGAAGGAATGTTAGATATAATGTTCTCTGAGCACTGTTCATACAAAAGTAGTAGGCCTATTCTTGGTCTCTTTCCTACAGAAGGGGAAAATATAATAATGGGGCCTGGTGACGATGCAGGAATGGTAGCTATAACTGATAAGCTAGCTCTTGCTGTGGGAATTGAAAGTCACAATCATCCTTCAGCTATTGAACCTTATGGGGGAGCTGGAACTGGAATTGGAGGAATACTCAGAGATATTATTTCGATGGGTGCAATGCCAATAGCTCTTTTAGATAGTCTTCGTTTTGGACCACTTGAAGATCAAAAATCCCGATATTTATTTGAACATGTTGTTAAAGGTATTTCAGATTATGGAAATCGTGTAGGTGTTCCTACTGTTGGTGGAGAAGTTGAATTCGATGAGTCATTTAGAACAAACCCACTTGTAAATGTAATGTGTGCAGGACTTGTTGAAAAAGATAAAATTGTTAAAGGAATAGCTCCTAATGTAGGAGATGTTTTCCTTCTTATGGGTGGAATGACTGGAAGAGATGGAATTCATGGTGTAACATTCGCTTCAGAAGAGTTAACATCTGATTCTGAAATTGAAGATAGGCCAGCTGTTCAGGTTGGAGATCCATTTACAAAGAAAAAGGTATTAGAAGCTTCTCTTGAAATTCTTGAAAAAATTGATGTATCTGGAGTTAAAGATCTTGGTGGAGGAGGACTTACTTGCTGTATTTCTGAACTTGTGGATAAATGTGGAAATGGGGCAGTAGTTGATTTAAATTCTATACCTCTTCGAGAAGAAGGAATGACTCCTTATGAAATAATGTTATCAGAATCCCAGGAAAGAATGGTTTTTGTTATAAACCCAAAATATGTAGATGAAGCTTTTGCTATTTGTGATAAATATGAACTTCCAAGAGCTATCATTGGTAAAGTTACTGATAATAAGTTGATGATTGTTGAAGATGATAATACTGATAAAAACAAGAGCAATGATGTAAAAAATGAGTCTAATGAAAATATTCTTATTGTTGGTGATGGAATAAAAGAAACTTATGGTAAACCAATAGCTTGTATGCCAGCAGTACTTCTTGCAGATCCTCCTTCACTTAATCGGGATACCACTCCTCTTCAAAAGGATGAAAATTATGTTAAAGTTGAAGATCCATCAATAGATGAGTCAATTCTTAAAATTCTCTCTTCACCTAATATAGCTACTAAAAAGTGGGTTTATAAACAGTATGATCATGAAGTTCAAATTAGAACTGTTGTAAAACCTGGAGATGATGCTGCTGTACTTAAAGTAGATGATGAGAACGCAGTTGTACTTAGTTGTGATTGTAATAGTATTCATACAAAGCTCTCTCCATATGATGGGGGAGCTGGAAGTGTAGCTGAAGCTATTAGGAATGTTGTTTCTATGGGTGGGGAGCCTTATGCTGTTGTTGATTGTTTAAACTTTGGAAATCCAGAAAATCCAGAAATACTTTGGCAATTTAAACAATGTGTTCAAGGAATGTCTGATTTAGCTGAAAAGTTCAAAACACCTGTTATCAGTGGTAATGTAAGCTTTTACAATGAAACAGAAGGTATAAAAATCAATCCATCTCCTACTGTTGGTGTTGTTGGTGTAGCTAACCTTGATAATGTCCGAACTCTTGATTTTAAAAATGAAGGAGACAAAATTGTCATAATTGGAAAAACCTATGATGAAGTAGATGGGTCTGAATATCATAGAGCTGTTCACAGTCTTGAACAAGGTGAAGCTCCAAAAATCAGAATTGATGATGAGATTGTAGCTTCAAAATCTATATTAAATCTTTTAGATAATGATCCTGGAAAATTTAAAGGTGTTGAAAATAATATAACAGCTATTCATGACTGTTCTGCTGGAGGAATAGCTATAGCACTTAGTGAAATGGGAATATCAAGTGGTATAGGTGCAGAAATTGACTTGGATAAAATTCCTACAGAAGATAATAATGAAGGAAAAGTATCCTTAAACAATATTTTATTTTCAGAAAGTCATGGAAGATATATTATCACAGTAAAACCTAATGTTTTAGATGATGTCTTGGATAGTATTGATGTTCCTTGTGCTTGTATTGGTGAAGTTAAAGGCAATACTCTAAAATTATCACGTGATATTGAAATAGCTGTTGAAGATCTAAAAGATGCATATAATGGTGTTATTGAAGCATTTATGGCTTAATTTCAATATTATTATTAATTATATTTATTTAATAATTTTATTATTATATCTAACAACATTTTATATAACAAAATTTTATCTAACAAGATTTCATATAACAAAAATTTATCTAACAACATTTTATATTATGATTTTTTATTGAGGATTTTAAATGTTTTTATCTGAATTAATTCCAATGTCAGAAGTTCTAGATATCTTAGCTGAAAATCAGAAGATTATGGGAATAGAAACTATTGATTTGAAAGATTCATATCTAAGGGCTTTAGCTACTGCTATTTATTCTTTTCATGATTCTCCACCTTTTGATAAATCTGCTATGGATGGTTATGCAGTTATTGCCGAAGATACTTTTGGTGCTTCTTCTAATATTATTAAAGAACTAAAAATTATAGATCAAATTGGTGCTGGAGCATTTTCTGATAAAAAAATTAATAATGGCGAAGCTATTCGAATAGCTACCGGAGCTCCTATTCCTGATGGGGCTAATGCTGTTTTAATGGAAGAATATACTATTACTGAAAATGAAGGAACTGATGATGAATATATCAAAATTCATTCTCAAGTTACTCCAGGTGAAAATGTAGCTATATCTGGTGAAGATATTAAAAAAGGGGATAAAGTTGTTGACTCGAATATTATCATTCGTCCTCAAGAAATGGGACTTATAGCTTCTGCAGGTGTTGATTCTATTGAAGTTTACAAAAAACCAAGAGTTAAGTTAATCATAACAGGAAATGAATTGGTTAATCCCACTAAAAATCTCGATAAAGCTCAAATTATTAATTCTAATCAATATGTTATTGGATCTATGGTTGAAAGTTGTGGAGCAAATGTTGATATTAGCTATTCTCAAGATAACTTTAATACAGTTAAAGAAATTTTAGATGATAGTTCTAAAGATTATGATTTAGTCATTACAACTGGTGGAACAGCTATTAGTAAAGGAGATGTAGTTATTGATGCTGTTGATGCAATAGGAGAAGTTCTTTTTCATGGGGTAGCTATAAGGCCAGGAAAACCAGTTGGATTTGGTTTAATAAATGAAACTCCAATTTTCATGCTTTCTGGATATCCTGTAGCTGCTATGGGGCAATTTGATGCAATTGTTAGAAGATTTTTATTCAAAATGCAAAATATTGACTTCAATCCTAGAATGGAAAAAAGAGAAGCAGAAGTTAAGATTTATTCTAATTTAGGGCGAACAGATTACATTCGTGTATTTGCTGATGATGAAAAAGTAAGGTCTATATTGAGCAGAGGTTCTGGAGTAATTAGATCTATGGTTGAAGCCAATGGTTATATAATTGTTGATGAAAATCAAGAAGGAATAACTAAAGGTGATATTGTTGATGTTGTCTTTTTTGAAGCCATGAATTGGAATAAATAGTTTAAATTAATAATTTATTAAATATTATAAATAAATTAAAATAATTAAATTTATACATTAAATAATAAAAATTATATGTAATTATATAAATCAACAATTTAATACATTAACATTTAATACTTAAATAATCAAATTTATACATTAAAAAATTCATAATCAATAAGTAAAAATCAATTTTATTTTTTATTAAAGAGTGAAATAATGAATGCATTATGGTATTATGCGATTGGATTTGCAATTATATGGATTGTTGCACTAGTCTTTAGGAAAAGATTAGTTAACCATGGATTAGAAATTAATTTTCCCTTGCTTATGTGGAAAACTAAACGTCTTAGAGGATTTATTGACAGAATAGCTAATATATCTCCAAGATTTTGGAAATGGTTTATGAATGTAGGAATAGTTGTTTCTTTTATAGCTATGGTTCTGATAACATATTCATTATTCTTTTCACTTTCTACAATTACCCAAACTCCTTCTGTATCTTTAGTTATTCCAGGAGTTGAAGTTCCAGGTTCTCCAATTTTTATCCCATTTGCTTATGGGATAATTGGATTAGCTACAGTTATAATTGTTCATGAATTTGCTCATGGAATTTTAGCTAGAACAGAAAAAATAAAGATAAAATCAATTGGATTATTGCTTTTTGCAGTTCTTCCAGGTGCTTTTGTTGAACAAGATGAAGAAGATATGGAAAAATCAAGTAAAATTGCGAAAATGAGGGTTTATGCAGCAGGATCAATTGCTAACATTTGTCTTTTTGCTGTTGCATTTTTAATCATGACTTCAATATCAACATTTATTATTCCAGATGCTTTCAATGAAAATGGAGTTCAAATACAAAAAATTATCGAAGGTGCTCCTGCTGATAATATTTTAAAAGAAGGAATGATAGTTGAATCTATTAATGGGCATGAGATAACTGGTGGATCTAGCTATTCTGATGCGGTTTCTACATTAAAACCAGGAAAAACCGTTGATATCACGACTAACACGGGAACTTATAATTTCACGGCAGGTAAAAATCCAAACAATGCTTCTGTTGGTTATATGGGTATTCAGGGAGTTAAACATTATGAAATTGAGAGTAGTGTAGCTAATACCTATGGAAATCAGCTACCATGGATTTGGTTTGGATTAGTTGATTTGTTTATGTGGATATCTTTCCTTAATTTAGCTGTTGGATTATTTAATCTTCTTCCAATGAAACCTTTGGATGGAGGTCACTTATTTGAAGAATTATTAGATTATAAATTACCTGAAAATTTTGTTAAACCAATTGTTACTTTAATATCTTGGTTTTTAATATTTATAATCGCTATAAGCTTAATAATGGGACTAGGATTTAATTTATTTTAGTATATAAATAATTATTGAATTATTTATTTACTAATTATTTACTAATTAAATTAATTTATTATTTTCTTTCATTATCTAGTTATTTTCTTTCATTCTTATTATTTCTTCTATTATCTATTTTTGATTATTTTTCTTTTTTATTTTCATTTAAAGCTTTTTTAACAGCATCATGGTGTAATTGTGAAGCTATTTGTTTATGTGATTCTTCATCAGCGAATAATCGTAATTTATGACCTCTACAGGGGTAATGTTGGATTCGAAGACCTGCTTTTTTAGCTGTAATATCGATATCTGTAGCTTCTTTTCCAATCATATCTTTTGCCATAAAATCTGTAGCTCCACAAGGAGAGCCTCTAATAACATCAATTTCAGCTATTCTTTCTCCTTGACAATTTATTTTTATATCTGGTTTTCCAAACTTTTCTGTGAATTCTTTAAAAACTGAATTTCCTTTATTTCCTTCTAATTCACACATAGCATCAGGAACAGAAACATTTTTATATTTTAAAAGCTGTTTTTTAAATCCTTCTCCTCTCCAAACTCCTACAATGATCCATGAAACTTTTTCATGTAGTTGTTCTATAAGTTCAAGGGTCATATCGGCTTGTTTGATATAGGTTATTATTAAATCAAATTTAGCTAATTTTTCAATTAATGATGGGCTAATTTCTATATCATCTATAAATATTCCTTTTGGAGATTCTACTTCAAACATTTCTGTTTCAAATTCTTTACTTATTGTTTCACAGGCTCTTTCTCCAAAAACAGGTTCATCTCTAATGATAGCTATTTTTATGCTCATGATTGTTTCCTTATTTTCTTTTTTATTTAATAATATTTAATTATAATTATAATTTTATGTTTATTAATGATAATAATAGTTAATAATTGAATGAAGTGATAATAAATCGAATAAATAGATAAACAGAATAAATTGAATAAATTGAATAAATAGATAAATAGATAAATAGAATATACAGAATAAATGGATATATAATCTAAATAGAGTCTATTTGTTCAAAAATAGCTTCTTTTAATTTTTTAACAGATTTTTCACCATCAACATCTAATCTTGAAGGATCATTTACTTTTAAATTATTATCTTCTAAAAATTTATCTACATTAATTGATTTTTCAACTGAAACCCCTTTTGATTTTAATATTTTATTTACGCATGAATCAGAACATCCATTAATAGCCAAAATTGGATATTTTTTGATCATTTCATTGAAATCATCATTATCAGCAGCTGTAGCTGTAATGCATATAGAAACTATATTATCTTTATCAATTGCCAAATCATTACTAACGGCTCTAGTAACAAGGCCTAATGCACTCATTCCATTACATGCTGCTATTGAAATCTTTTCATTCATTTTTTCACCTAATTTATTTTATTATAATTGATTATATTTAATGATTTAATGATATTTATAAATATTTTTTTAAATAACATTGACAGTTAATTAATTTTTTATATTTTTTTAGTTTTAGAATTAAATAAAATAATTTAGAAAATAAATTTAAAGTATTGATAATTAAGTTAAAACAAGTTAAAATAAATTAAAATAAATTAAAATAAGTTTAAATAAGTTAAATAAGATAAATAAGATAAAAAAAAAGATTGATTTTGTTAATATTATATTTTAAATAATAATATAACTTAAAATAACTTAAAAATGAATATAATATAGAATATAATATAAAAATTGAATTAAAGTAATAAGAAAAAATATGTAAAAATAATTAGTTTAAAAAATAAGAAAAAATTTATTAGAAAAAATAAAAAAATATTTAGAAATATCTTTCCAATATTCCTTGTAGTATTTTAGCGTGACGACCTTCGTCTTTGGAACTTTCTTTAAAGAAATCACAAGGGTCTTCGAGCTTACATTCTTCAGATTTTTCTGCAGCTTCTCTTTTCTCTTTATTAGCCATTAATTCTCCTTCTAACATCATTTCAACATTTTCTTTTAAAGTTGGTTTAATGACTCCATTCATTTCTGCAAATCTTGCAGCATGTTCGGCTTCTTCCCATGCCAATCTTTTAAATACTTCAGCTAACTCCCCATAACCTTCTCTAGAAGCTTGTCTAGACATAGCTAAATACATTCCTACTTCTTGGGTCTCACCCATGAAATTAGCTTGTACTTCTTTTTCTACGTCAGTTCCTTTGGTAACTCCAATTTTATGTTCATATTTTGGCATTTTCTTTTCTCCTTATATAATATTTTCAATTATTTTTATGCTATATCCAATTTATTATTATTTATTATTATTATATTTTTCACTAATTTTATAATAATGATTCTTTATATATTATTAATTCAATAAATATAAGATTACAATAGATATAAAATTATAAAATATAATTTATAAAATATTATAATATAATGATAAAATAATAAAAAATAAAAAAATAAATTATCAAATATAATAGATATATTCTATTTATATTCTGTTAAATTATAGTTTTATAGTTTTTTGGCTTCTTCTACTAATTTTTGTCCTAATTTAAAACAATCTTCGTTTTCTGCTTCATCAGGAACATAATAGACTTCACAAGTGTCTACTACATCGAAACCAGATTCATTTAATTCTTTAGCTATGATGTCCACAGCACCACCTTTTCCTCCCATAGAACCGAAAGTGACAGCTTTTCTTTCAATTCCAGTTCTGTCATATTCGAGACCTTTCATATAGTACATAAGATCTCCAATACTTGGGAATGGTCCATTATTAATAGTTGGTATTCCAATAGCTACTGCTTTACTATCAAGAATGCTTTTTACTATTTCACTTCTTTCATCTTCATGTAAGAAGAACATTTCTACATCATATCCTTCAGCTATTACACCTTCAGCTACTTCATGAGCCATTTTTTGGGTTGAATAGTGCATAGTGTCATAAACGATTGTTACTTTATCTTTACATTGTCCTGTAGCCCATTCACTATACGCACCAATGACTTTCATTGGATCGGTCCATATTTGTCCATGTGAAGGAGCTATCATCTTAATTTGTTCAAGTAAACCTAATTCTGTAACTTCTTCAAATTTCTTTAATACAAGTTTTGATAGAGGAACTAAAAGATTTCCATAAAACTTTTTAGTAGCATCCATTAAAACATGTTCAGGGATTTCATGATCGAATCTTTTAGAGTAACATAAGTGTTGACCAAATGCATCATTAGGGAATAATATTCCATCTTCTACTAATAATGTGAACATACTATCTGGCCAGTGGAGAAGGAATGCATCTAAGAATGCTAAAGTTTTTCCACCAAGCTCTAAAGCATCTCCAGTTCCAACAGTAATAAATTCTGCTCCATTAATTCCAGGGTAATGTCTTTTCAATCCTTTTACAGCTATTTCAGTACAGTATATTGGTGCATTTGGATATCTTTTGTGGAGATCTACTAAAACTCCACTATGGTCCTTTTCGACGTGATTTTGTATAATTACATCTACTTTAGCATTTTCTCCAGTTTTTCCTTCTTGTGCAAATGCATCGTCTACTCTAGCCATTAACTCTTCAGTTTTCCCAGGATATGCGTTATCGATCAATGCTACTTTATCATCACCAAATACTAAATATGCATTGTAAGTAGTACCATCAAGAGTATATCCATGATAAACTCTTAAATCCCAATCAAGTACTCCTATCCAATATACGCCCTCACTTATCTTCATTGCTTTTGCTTTCATTTTATATCTCCTTATTTCTCATATTTTTAAATTTATGCCTTTTATAGCTTATTTCTTTGTATTAATTTATACAGAACACTCATCAGCCATTATACATAGTACTAATATATAAGAACGTTCGTACATTTAGAAACATATAGTTATTTTAGATTAAGTCATATATAAATTTTGTTATTTAATTGACAAGATTTAATCATATGAAACAATCTTTTGTTTTATCTATAATTTTAACTATATACGAACTGTTTGGATTTTATTCATTTGTTCTATTCGTTTAATTTCTAATAAAAACCTTTAAAACAATTAAATTTTTCATTTTAAATAATTTATTATCTTTGATTCACTTAATAATTATAATCAGCTCTTTTATTAACATTTTATATGGTTGTTCTAAAGAAAAGGTTTATATAGTGGAAATTACAAAGTAAACAATATATATTATGACGAACAGTAATGGAATGATTTTAAATATTATTTAATATATTTTTTCTAAAATATTAATTAAGAATATTAATTAAAATTATTAATTAAGAGTACTAATTTAAAATACTAATTTAAAATATTAATTTAAAGCTAATTTAAGATTAATTCTTCTGTTTTTAATATTTACATTTTTAAAGAAGTTAAAAATCTGATATAATGAAATTATAACATTTTTTAAAATGATATTATATTAAATATATATTACATAAATATATTATAAGTCCTATTAATTATGTATTAATTAGTCTTGATTAATACTAATAATAAGTAATATCCTTGAATTTAAAGGGGTATCGATATGGAAATTAGTGACCAAATTAATGAAGCAAAAAAACAAAAACCTATTCAAATTTTTTCTAAAGGACATAAAGAAATAGGTGTAAATGTAATTAAAAGTCCTGTTAAACTTGTTATTCTCTCAATGTTGAAAGATAGTGAGATGGAATTTGATGAAATCGTTAAAAATACTGGAAAATCTAAATCTACTGTTTCTGTTCATTTAAAATCTTTAAGAAAAGATGGAGTTATTTCTTTTAAATTTGATCCAGAAGATCAAAGAAAAAAAATATTCTATATTAATTCTAGATTTTTGGGAGAGATTGAAGTTCCTGAACCTTTTGAACTTAAAGAACAAAAAACAGAATTTTTAATAGAAAATATTATAAATAAAAAAGATTCTGATAAATTTGACTTTTCTCGCCTTTTATTCCATACTTTTCGTTCTACTTTAATCCAAGAAGGAATTAATATTAACCCTTTATTGTATGAAGCAGGTTATCATATTGGTTTAGCTTTATATGAGGAACTTAAGGATGATGATGTTGATACCTTCCTTAAAAACGTGCAAGAATTTTGGGAAGATTACGGTTTGGGGCGTATCGAATTTGATCTTGGAGAAAAAATTAAAATTACATCTTATGATTGTTTTGAGTGTGAATTACTTCCAAAAACAGGGAAACCAGCTTGTTATTTAGATGGAGGAATAATTGAAGCTATCTTATCTTCATTTTTGAAGAAAGATTTAAAAGTGACAGAAACTCATTGTTTCACAATGGGAGACAATCGCTGTGTATTTGAAGTAGAAACATTGGAATAATTCAGAAATCAAGTTTCATTGTTTCAATTTAGAATATCCTATTTAATTAGGATTATTCTTTTTCAAGTAAAATTTGATTATTTGATTTTTAATTCTTTTTATATTCTTATTTAACCTATATTTAAGCTATATTTAAATATATTTAACCTATATTTTAATTATTTTTTAATTATTTAATCATATTTTAAGTATACTTTATAGTATATTTATAGTATACTTTATATTATTGCTTTTAAAACTCTAATTTTTATTTCAAGTATTATTTTATTATAAATAGACTTTTCACTTTCTATTTTTTTAGTTTAACTATTGTAGTAGTTAAATATGGCTTATTTTTTGGAAAACCATCTATTATTTTCTCATTTTCCATTGTACAATTTTGGACAGATATTATATCTTTTTTACCATCTTGTTTATGTATTATTTCTTCTAATTCTTCTGTATTTCTAGAAGTTTTCATTAAAACAAAACTATTTCCTTCTTCAAGTAGTTTCTCCAAACGAGCATCGATTTTTGGAACTACCATGAGTATTTCATCTTTTTCTACCAATGGCTTACCTATACTTGAAGCACATGCTGTAAAAGAATTAATTCCAGGAATCATTTCTATTTCATATTTATTTTCTAATCTTTTCTGTACATATGAAAACGTACTATAAATAGAAGGATCTCCCAAAGTGATAAAAGCTACATCAACCCCTTGATCCAGATGTTTAGCTATTAAATTAGATGCATCGTCCCAATGTTTTTCTAAGGTTTCTTTATCTTCAGTCATAGGAAATATTGGTTCTAAAACCTTTAGTTGGGGAACATCACTATTTTTATTTCCTTCTTCTTCTATTTTTTCCCTTTCTATTTCTTTTTCTCTTTTTTCTCTGCTTTTTAATATTGGCTTAACAATAGAAAGGGCTATACTCTCTTTTTTTGGTGATGATTTCGGTGAACATATTATTGGAATCGTTTCAAGGATTTTAGCAGCCTTTATTGTTAAAAGTTCGCTGTCTCCAGGCCCTATACCAATTCCAAATAATTTTCCTTTTTGTTTTGTCAATTAAACACCATTTTTTTATTAATTATCTTAATAATTATTATAAATAATCTTTATATTAAATATTTTTATATTAAAAGTTTATATTAAATAGTTTCATATTATATAGTTTCATATTAAATAGATTTTATTAGTTTTACTAATTTTATTAAATAATTCTTTTATATTAAATATTAATAAATTAAAATTATATAAATAATTATATAAAAAAGCATTTAAAATAAATTTTTTAAGTATAAATCAATTTTTTACAATAAAAATATTTTTCTTAAATTAATATTATTTTTCATGACCACTAGCTATCATTTATTTATACTTCCATCACTAATATATTTTTGATGTCAAATTCTTTGTTTTGTCCAAATTGTGGAATGATGAAAAATAACTGTGTATGTGGAAATATACAAAAAAAGTCTAAATCAAAATATAATTCTACTAATTCTAATAATTCTCGTAATTCATATAAATCAAATAAATTTGCTAATTCTAATAATTCTAAATTAGTTTTATCAGACAATGAATTGAAAATGGAATCAGTTGGCATTCAAAATACTTATTCTATTGAGGATAATTTATTGGCTGATGGACGAGTTAAAGAATTGAAGAATAAATTTCCAAATATTAGTGAAGAGATAATTGAAAATTTTCCTTTTGAAACTCCGAGAAAAGGGCAGTTAGAAATTATATCTGATATTAACGAAGCTATTGAAGATGGATATAAATATATCATTCTTGAAGCTGGTACTGGTACTGGAAAATCAGCTATAGCTACTACTTTAGCTAAAATGTATCAGTCAGCTTATATTCTCACTATGACAAAACAATTACAAGCTCAGTATTTTAATGAGTTTGATTTTCCAATGGTTAAAGGAAGAGGGAACTTTTCTTGTTTACAAGATAATTTAGATTCAACCTGTGATATCGGAACTTGCAAAACTACTCCAAGTTCTCGAAACTTCTTTTGTAAATTTGGAATTTCAAGAACTCCAAATCTTACAGGGTCTGAAGCTTTTGAAGATGCATACGGAGTTCCAACTTTTTTTCAGGATGATGAACATTGCTATTATTGGCAACAAAAAACTAATGCAATAAATTCTCCTATTACATTAATGAATTATGATTATGCAATACTTGAATTGAATTATGTAAAGCATTTTCCTCCTAGAAATCTTCTTATTCTTGATGAAGCTCATAATATTGAAAATAAATTAATGAACACAATGGAGCTTACTTTATACAATAAAAGACTTGAAAAAGATATTAAAAAGAAAATTAATCCTAGTATTCTTAAAGAAAAAGATTATAAAGATTGGATAATGGAAATTGAAGCTATTAAAGATTCATACAGTGATATTGAAAGAAAAGATTTACCTAAAAATAAAGCTGATAGAATCAATTCTACTATAGCTAGATTAAAACAACTTAAAGAAAATCTTGAAAATGAGCCTAAAAACTGGATTATCGATCCATTGCCTGATGGAGTTTCATTTAAACCATTACGTGTTCATCAATATGCTAAAGATTATTTGTTCAGACATGGTGAAGTTTGTTTATTTTTGAGTGCAACAGTCCTCTCTCATAAGATGTTTTCTAAATGGCTTGGACTTAATCCAAATGAAGTTTATCATATGAAAGTGGATAGTCCATTTCCACCAGAGCAAAGACCTATTGAATTAAATATTGCAGGAAAAATGTCATCTAATAGAATTAAAAGAAGTGCTCCAAAGACTCTTCCTATATTAGAAGCTATTTTAAATAAACATAAAAACGATAAAGGTCTGATTCATACAAATAGCTATAAATGCCAGGATTATATTGTTAAAAAATTACCTAGCTCTCGATTGATTTCTCATACCTCTCAAAATAGAGAAAGGGTTCTAAATCACTTTGAAAAAAGTGAAGAACCTCTTGTATTAGCTAGCCCTTCTATGAGTGAAGGTGTTGATTTACCATATGATAAGTGCCGTTTTCAGATAATTTACAAGGTTCCTTTCCCTTATCTTGGTGATGAACAAGTAAATATGAGAATGAAGAGAGATAGGCGTTGGTATGCTTATAAAACAGTAATGACTTTGATGCAAGCATATGGCCGAGGAATGAGAGCTGAAGATGATTCTTGTTATACTTATATTCTTGATGGAGATATAGATATTCTATTTAAGAGCCCACTTTACAGATCTTTAGTTCCTCAATTTTTTAAGGAAGCTGTTGTTGATAATGATAAATTTTAAATAGTTTTTTGATTTTTTGTTTTTTGATTTTAAATATTATTATTTTAAATTTCTATTTATAAAAGAAATATTTATATAAAATAAAAAACAAATTAATTGATATATCAATTATAGATATATCAACTATTATAATAAATTAACAATGAAATATTAATAATTCAATCAAAAATTTAGCTGTTTTAAAAGTGAAAATATGGAAGATAGATTCGAATTCAGGGATGAAAAAGGACTTATGTGGTTAATTCCTAAGATTAACCATTTAATGAGAAATGAAATGGAAAATATCCTTAAAGAATATAATATTTCTCTTAGTCAATGGGTTACATTAGCTAGAATACATAGAATGGAAGGTTATAACCAAAAAAATCTAGCTGAAATTTCTCTTAGAAATAATGCAGCTATTACACGTATTTTAAATTCTCTTGAAGAAAAAGGGCTTGTTAAAAGAAAAGTGTCTCCCGATGATAAAAGAGAATTTTTGATTTATATTACAAAAAAAGGAGATCAATTATATAAAAAATCTGAAAAGATTTTATTTGATTATAATAGTGATATTGGCTCTATTTTCTCTGAATCAGAGTTAAATAAATTAGATTTTCTTTTGAAAAAGCTATTTTTACATTTAAAATAAATTTCTTAAATAAATTATTTTAAGATTATAACTTTAAGTGGGTTATATCTATAATAATAAATAGTTGAGGTATCAATTATTGATATTTAAACTATTTACAAATATTTTATAAATATTCTGTTAAATTGTAAAAGGTGTGTGTAATTTTAATAAATAAAATTAAAAAATATAATCAATCAAAAAATAATAATAACAATAATAAAGCATCTATGGTTGTATGGGCTGTATTTTTTGCAGGTATAATAGCATTTATGGGACTTGGTCTTGTAGATCCAATTTTACCAGCTATTTCTTCTCAACTTGGAGCGAGTCAAACTGAAGCTACATTACTTTTTTCTGGTTATAATGCAATAATGGCTGTTGCAATGCTTATTACAGGTTTTATAAATAGAAAATTAGGAACTAAAATAACACTTCTTGCAGGGATAGCTTTAATAGCTATATTTGCTGTGCTTTGTGGTTTAGGGCATAATGTTTGGGAAATAATAGTTCTTCGTTGTGGTTGGGGTCTTGGAAATGCTATTTTCATAGCTGTTGCCTTAACAACAATAATATCATTTTCTAAAGATAAAGTGAAAAAATCAATAATAATGTATGAAGCAGCTATTGGACTTGGATTATCAATCGGACCTATAATCGGAGGATTATTAGGGGGTTTTTCTTGGAGATTTCCCTTTTTTGGTGTTGGATTTTTAATGTTTATAGCATTTCTTTTAATCACTATTCTAATGCCAAAACATTCTCCTACTGAAGATCAAGTACAAGAATCAGTTGAACATCATAAAAATACTGAAACCTCTATATTGGATCCAATCCATGCAATGAAACATAAACATATATTAATATTTGGTTTTTTTGCTTTCTTATACAACTTTGGGTTTTTTACATTATTGGCATATGCTCCATTTGTATTAAATTTGTCTGCTGAAGGTATAGGATTAGTATTTTTATGCTGGGGTGTATTTTTAGCTATTAATTCAGTTATTATAGCTCCAAAGATTAGAAATAGGTTAGGTTCAATAAAATCACTATATTTAATTGTAAGTTTATTTGCTATATTGTTGTTAATAATGGGATTATTCACATCTATACAATGGGTAGTGATATTAGCTACAGCACTTTCTGGTATTTTAATAGGTAATATAAACACTCTACTAACAACTGTAGTCATGGATGGATCTCCAATTGATAGCTCAACAACATCTTCTGCATATAATTTCTTGCGTTTCATAGGTTCAGCTATTGCACCAGTCCTTGCAGGATTTTTGGGAGAAACTATTTCACCAAGCACTCCCTTTTTAGTTGGATTTGGCTTTTGTATATTAGCAATAATCTTCTTATTTTTCAACATTAGAAGAATTAAACATTTAAAACAGAAATAAAAGCTTAAATAAACTATTTACACACTTAATTTTCTATTATTTTATTATTTTATTATTTTATTATTTTTATTATTTTTTATTTCTTATTTATTATTTCTTATTTTTTTGTAAATTTTATATTTTTTCATGAAATTTTTATAAATATATTAGCTATTATTAAAAGCTTTAATTAAAAAATAAATAGATAAATTTCTATTTAAAAAATAAATAGATAGAATTATATGGTTTAAATCACTAAAATAAAATTGTATTCTTAAAATTAAAATAAAATTCTTAATTAAAATTTTAAATAAAAAAATTTTTACAATTAAAAAATGATTGAATATGGAAATGATTTGAGATTTGAAAATATGAATATCTTAAATATATGTTATAATAATTGTTATAATAATTATTTGAAGAAAATAAATGCAAAAGTTTGATTAAGAAATGTTAAATTATTAATATATGATAAAACAAATAGTAAGTTAATGATTAGTAGTTTTACATAATAAGGAAAAGATAAAAATGAATGAAAACATGAATGAAAGCACCTATAATGACAATGATATTAAAGTATTAAAGGGTTTGGAAGCTGTTAGAAAACGTCCTGGAATGTATATTGGATCAACAAGTAGTCGAGGACTTCATCATTTAGTCTGGGAAATTGTAGATAATTCTATTGATGAAGCATTAGCTGGTTATTCTGATATTATAAAAGTATTCATCAATAAAGATAATTCAATTACAGTTATTGATAATGGAAGAGGGATTCCTACTGGAATACATCCTAAAACTGGAGTTTCAACTATTGAAACTGTATTCACTGTTTTACATGCAGGAGGTAAATTTGGTGGAGGTGGATATAAAGTTTCTGGTGGATTACATGGTGTTGGTGCTAGTGTTGTTAATGCATTAAGTAGTTTTTTAGAAATTAAAGTTTATCAAAATGGTTCTATTTATTCAATGAGCTTTAAAAATGGTGGAAAAGACATTGAAAAATTAAAAGTTATAGGGGAATATGAAGGGGAAAAAAGTGGTACTGAAGTAACTTTTAGACCTGATCCAGAAATTTTCACAGAAACTACTGAATTTGATTATGATATTTTAAGAACACGGCTTAGAGAATTAGCATTTTTAAATAAAGGCCTCAAAATAATCTTGACTGATGAAAGAAGGGGAGAAGATAAAAAAGTTCAAGAAGAATTTATGTATGAGGGTGGAATAAAAGAATATGTTAAAATGCTAAATAAGAATAAAACGCCTCTTACTAAAGAAATTGTTGATGTAGAAGGTGAAATAGATGAGGTTATTATTGAAGTAGCATTACAATATAATAAAAGTTATTCTGGATTAATATATTCTTTTGTCAATAATATTAATACTCATGAGGGTGGAACTCATGAGGATGGAGTTAAACAAGCTTTAACAAAAGAAATAAAAAGATATGCCAAAGATAAGAAAATTTTAAAGGAAAAAGATGAACCTTTAATCGGTGATGATGTTAGAGAAGGTTTAGCAATGATCATATCTTGTAAACATCCTAATCCACAATTCGAAGGTCAAACAAAAACAAAACTAGGAAATTCTGAAGTTAAAAAAATTGCATCAAGTATTTTTTCAGAAGGATTTAGAAAATTCTTATTAGAGAACCCAAATGAAGCTAAAATAATCGTTGAAAAAGCAATGGCTGCTTCTAAAGCAAGAATAGCTGCTAAAAAAGCTCGTGAACTAACTCGGCGAAAAGGTGGATTAGAACTCACTACTCAATGGGGAAAATTAACAGATTGTTCATCTAAAGATGTGAAAGAAAGTGAACTTTTTATTGTGGAAGGAAATTCTGCAGCAGGGCCAGCTAAACAAGGTAGAGATTCTAGAATACAAGCTGTTTTACCAATTCGTGGAAAAATAATAAATGTTGAAAAATCTCGTTTAGATAAAATTTTAGCTAATGAAGAAATTCGAAGTTTAATAACTGCATTTGGTACTGGTGTTGGAGAAGAGTTTGATATTGAAAAACTTAGATATAATAAGATTATAATCATGACAGATGCGGATGTTGATGGAGCTCACATTAGAACATTGCTTTTAACATTCTTTTACAGATATTTTGAACCATTAGTAGAAAATGGTCATATTTATGCTGCTCAGCCACCTTTGTTTAAAATTTCTCATGGAAAAACCAATAAATATGTTTTAGATCAAGAAGAACTTGATGAATATGTTAATAACTTAAGTGAAAAAACTAAGTATGATATAAGTAGAATGAAAGGATTGGGTGAAATGGACCCAATTGAACTTAAAGAAACTACCATGGATATAAAAACTAGAAATCTTCTTAAAATTGAGTTAGATGATGCAATTTTAGCTGATGAAACTTTCCAAATATTAATGGGGGAAGATGTTGCTCCAAGAAGGAAATTTATTGAAGATAATGCATTGAATGTTAGAAATTTGGATGTTTAGTCGGATGTTTAATATTTTTATAAATTCTTTTGAATATATTATAGGATTTTTATAATTTTAATAATATTTTATAATATTTTTATAATATTTTCATAAGTATTTTTATAGATATTTCATAGATATTTTTATAGTATCTTTTTAGTATCTTTATAAAGTTTTAAAATATTATTTATAATATTTTTTAATTTTTTTATTTATGTTTTATAATCATGATTATATTCCATTATAATTAGAAGAATTATTATATTAGAAGAAATTTATGAATAAAATTGAGGAATAAAATGGAGAATGATATTGATAAAGTAACTAGGGTAAATATATCTTCTGAAGTAAAAGATTCATTCTTAGATTATTCTATGAGTGTTATTATTTCACGTGCTATACCTGATGTTAGAGATGGTTTAAAACCAGTTCACAGGCGTATTTTGTACACTATGTTTGAAGAGGGTATGCTTCCTAGCAAAAAACATCAAAAATCTGCTAATGCTGTTGGTGCTATTATGGGTCACTACCATCCTCATGGTGATTCAGCTATTTATGAAGCTATGGTTAGGATGGCTCAAGATTTTACTTATAGTAATACTCTCATTGATGGTCATGGGAACTTTGGTTCAATTGATGGAGATGGTGCAGGAGCATACAGATATACTGAAGCTCGTCTTTCAAAAATTTCAATGGAAATGCTGAAAGATATTAATAAAAACACAGTTGATTTTATAGATAACTATGATGGCCAAAGAAAAGAGCCAGTAGTTTTACCTTCAAGATTTCCTAATATTCTTGTTAATGGAAGTATAGGAATAGCTGTAGGTATGGCAACAAACATCCCTCCACATAATTTAGGAGAGGTAATAGATGGTTGTGTTGCATTTATTGATAATCAGGATATAACTGTTCTTGAATTAATGGATTATATTAAAGGGCCTGATTTTCCAACAGCAGCTTCAATTTTAGGAGATGCAGGGATTAAAAAAGCATATACAACGGGCAAAGGATCTATTACAATACAATCTAAAATTGATATTGAAGAAAAAAATGGAAAACACAAGTTAATCATAAGAGAAATACCTTATCAATTAAATAAAACAAATTTAATCGTTAAAATAGCTGAATTAGTTCGTGACAAACAAATTCAAGGTATATCTAACTTGAATGATGAATCTACGTTAGATGGAATAAGAATTGTCATTGATGTGAAAAAAGGATATAATGTTAATGTTTTATTAAATAATTTATATAAAAAAACTCAGCTACAATCTAATTATAGTATCAATCTTTTGATGCTTGTAAATAATAGGCCAAAAAGACTGAATCTTCTTGAAATTATAAATCATTATGTTCAATATCAAAAATCAATAGTTATAAGAAGAACTAAATTTGATTTAGAAAAATCAGAAAAAAGAGCACATATTTTAGAAGGTTTAAATATTGCTTTGGATAATATAGATGCTGTAGTAAAGATTATTAAAGAGACAGATGCTGTAGATGAAATAAAAAAAATATTCAATGAGCGATTTAACTTAACTGAAAAACAAAGTATAGCTATTCTAGACATGCAACTTAGACGGCTTTCAGGATTAGAAAGGAAAAAGATTAGTAATGAATTAACCGAAATCTTAAAATTAATTGAAGAACTTAAAGGAATTTTAGGTTCTGAAGATAAAGTTTTAAATATTATTAAAGAAGAACTCCTAGAAGTAAAAAATAAATTTGCACCTCCTCGTAGAACTATTATCGACAAATCTAGTGCTGAATTTATTGAAGATGAATCTTTAATTCCTGTTGAGAATATGATTATAACTTTAACCAATAAAGGCTATATAAAAAGTATTAAGCAAGATACTTATAGAACACAAAATCGTGCTGGAGTTGGTGTTAAAGGTATGGCTACAAATGAAGATGACTTTGTAGAAAATATGATTAACATGACCACACATGATTATTTAATGTTCTTTACAAATAAAGGAAAAGTTTATCGTTTAAAAGGATATGAAGTCCCTATTTATTCAAGACAATCAAAAGGTTTGCCTATTGTGAATTTATTGCCTTTAGATGAGGAAGAAATTGTCACTAGTGTATTAAAAGTTAACCAAGAAGAAAAATCTAAATATTGTTTATTTGCTACAGAAAGAGGTTTAGTTAAAAAAACAAAACTATCTGAATTTTCTAAAATTAGAAAAACAGGGAAAATAGCTATTAAACTGAAAGAAAATGACTCTTTAATTAGTGTTAAAAAAACTACTGGAAATGATCAAATTTTCCTCGCATCTTCAAATGGTAAAGCTATTCATTTTGATGAAAGAGAAGTTTCATCTTCTGGAAGAAATGCTTCTGGCTTAATAGGAATAAGAATGGATGAAGGAATTGTTGTTAGCTGTGAAATTACTAAAGATGGCCAACAAATCTTAACAGTAACAGAAAACGGTTATGGTAAACGAACAAATGTTGAAGACTATCGTTTAACTCATAGAGGAGGAAAAGGAGTTAAGGCATTAAAGAAAACCAAAAAAACCGGAAATCTTATATCACTTAAAGCTATTGATGGTGATAAAGATTTAATAATAGTAACTGAAGAAGGTATTGTAATAAGACTTCCACTAGAACAAACACCTTCTAGTGATCGTGTTACTCAAGGTACAAGACTTATAAAATTAAAAGATGGACAGAAAGTAAGTGCAGTTGCAACAATAGATAGAGAAGAGTAATGATATAGTTATTTTTCCACTACATTTATCTGTTTTTTATTTTTTATTTTCTATCTTATATTTTCTATTATATATTTTCTATTTTATATTTTTATTTTCTATTTTATATTTTTTATTTTTATTTTTCTATTTTAGTAAAATAAAAGATTTTTTTCATTTTAAAAGTAATAATAAAGCGGACCTGAGGGGATTTGAACCCCTGACCTGAGGATCCGAAGTCCTCCGTCATATTCCAGGCTAGACCACAGGCCCATTTATATAATGTTGCTAATTAATTATTTTAGATATTTAAAAAATAATCAGTTATTAGTTTTGTTAATATAGCTTAAATAATTTTTTATTATCATATGATAAAAATAATTTGATTCATACAATAATTAAAAACTTTATTTTCACTAAATTAATTAGAATCATTAGAGTTTAGAATCATTAGAATTGGAAAAACAATTAAATTTATATAATCTTGAATAGATAATATTTATTATTATATTTTATTATTATATTTTATTATTATATTTTATTTATTTATAGGTATTCTTGGGGTGTATTTTTTTATTTATAGGTTTTTTAATTAGAATTTTTATCTTTTAGATTTTTATCTTTTAGATTAAAAATAATTTTAGATTAATATTTTAGAGATAATTTAGAGGTAATTAAAATGTCAGATTTAAAAGGGACAAAAACAGAGAAGAATTTAATGAATTCTTTTTCAGGAGAATCACGATCTAGAAATAAATATACTTTTTATGCAGCTAAAGCAAAAGAAGAAGGTTATGAACAAATTGCTGCCTTATTTCTTGAAACTGCAGAAAAAGAAAGGGAACATGCAAAAATATGGTTTAAACTTTTGCATAATGATGAAATACCTGATACAGCAACTAATTTAGATGATGCAGCAGATGTTGAACATTATGGATGGACTAAGTATAATAAATTTGCAAAAGAAGCTGAAGAAGAAGGTTTTGACAAAATTTCTTATGTTTTTGAAATGGTAGGGCAAATTGAAAAGGAACATGAAGCAAAATATAGAAAACTTTTGGCCAATTTAAAAAATGATGAGGTATTTAAAAAACAAAAAGTATCAGTTTGGGAATGTAGAAATTGTGAATATATTATTGAAGGAGAATCTGCACCAGAAATTTGTCCAGTATGTGGATATCCAAAAGCATACTTTGAAATAAAGGCAGAAAATTATTGAAATTATAATACTAAATAGTATTATTTATTAAATAATATTATTTATTCTTTTATAAATTTATATTAAAATTTAATTAAAATCGATATAATAAGGTTTTTGAAGGATTTTAAATCCTGATTAGGAGTTCAAATCCCTTCAACCTAGTTTTCATTTTTTCAGTGTTTGTTAATTTTTATATATTTTTTAACTAATTTTCACATTAAAATAAAAATCCAGCCCCTGCACTGAGTGCTCCTAGGAAAATTATGGTATCAGTAGCTAAATGAACTATATAAGATGCTAAAATATTTTTACTCTTCAGATATACGAATAACATAATAATAGAACCTATTCCTTGAATCAAAATTACAGTTATAATACTTCCATAAGCATTATAATGCAATATTCCAAATAATATTACTGAAACTAAAGTAGCTATAATGATTCCCAATTTTCGTTGACCTGTAAATTTATATATTAAAAATAGAACTATTATAAAAGGAATTACTTTTATAAGTTCTTCACCGAATATTTGGAATGGGAAAGCTATCCAAAATAGGATACTATCTAGATGACTAATTGCAGGATTCGTATGTGCTACAATACCTATTGATTTTAATAGAACACCCATTACAAGTGAATATACGAAATATAGAATTATAGTTCCTAATATCAACCATATGTCGCTTTTTTGGAATTTTTTACATATAAGTCCTAATTTTCCATTAGCAACATAAAAAAAAGTTGCAAATGGAATTAAAAAGTAAATAAACTCAGATATGTATTGGGGGATTCCTGCTTTTGGGATTAAACCAAATAATAAAGTTATTAAAAAACCTATTGTCAATATAATCCATTTTCCATTGGATAAATGAGGGTTGTTGTTATAAAACGGAAAGTCTAATCCTTTTCTTTCAAATTTGAATTTATCTTTATTTTCACTATTTTCAGCCATGCTCACCACATTATTTAATTTAATTTTTAATTGATTTGATTAATATAATAATTAATATATTTAATTTTATTTAATTTTATTTAAATTTAATTATTAGTTATATTTTTATAATTTTTTAGTTTATTTTTCAGTATTTATCAGTACTTATCAGTATTTTTATAGTATTTTTATATATTATTTATAATTTTTATAAATATTAATATAATGAAATAGATAATAATTATAATAAATTTCATCTTACAATATTATAATATAATAATTTTATAACTTTATAATTTTATAATTTTATAATATTGAAAATATTAAATTTAATTCAAAAATAATATTAAAAATAATATTAGAATTTAAAATATTACTAGAAATAATATTAAAAATAATATAAATTATATAAAATTATATAAAATAATTTAAAATAATTTAAATAGTTTAAAATTAAAATAATTTAAAATTCAATTTAGGAGAATTGTAATGTTAACAAAAAGGATTATTCCATGTTTAGACTGTGATCTTCAAGTTCCAGAAGGTCGTGTTGTTAAAGGAGTTGAATTTAAACAAATAAAGTACGCTGGAAACCCAGTGGAATTAGCTAATAAATATTATGAACAAGGTGCTGATGAAATTGTTCTTCTTGATATCACGGCTTCAAAGGAAAAAAGAGCTACTATGAAAAATGTAGTAGAGGCTGTAACAGAAAATGTATTTATTCCTATATGTATTGGTGGAGGAATTAGGAAAGTTGATGATTATGTTGATATGCTAAAAGCTGGAGCTGATAAATGTTCTACTAATACTGCAGCTATCCATAATCCTAGTCTTATCAATGAAGCATCTGAAGTAGTTGGTACTCAAGCTTGTGTAGTGGGGATTGATGCAAAAAGAAGATATGTTGATAATCCTAAAGAAAGTGATGAAAAGAATATAATCGAGACTAAGGATGGATATTGTTGGTTTGACACAAGTATTTATGGTGGAAGTGAGTTTACTGGTATTGATGCTATTGATTGGGCTCAAGAATGTCAAGAACGTGGAGCTGGTGAAATTCTCTTAACTTCTATGGACAGAGATGGAACTGAAATTGGTTATGATCTTGAACTTACAAAAGCTATTAATGATGCAGTTGATATTCCTGTGATAGCTTCTGGTGGCGTTGGAAAACCTAAAGATATCCTTGATGCTTTTGAAATAGCTGATGCTAGTGCAGCTCTTGCAGCTAGTATTTTCCATTTTGATGAATACCCTGTACCTATAGTCAAAGAGTATTTGAAAGAAAAAGGCGTCAATGTTAGATTATAGTCATATATTATTGAATTATGATCTAATTATTGCATATTTGGTTTAATCATGAAAATTGATTCAACAATTGACCTAAAACTTACCCAAGAATCAGGCCAAACTTCACAATCTCCTTGGAAAAAGATAGAATTTGGTTATTGTGACATGATTTATGTAGATAATGTGCCGATTCTTGTTAAAGCTTATCAAAATGATATTTCTAAATTAAATGTTGATTTTGAACTTTCATCTTCTAAAAGTGATAGTGTTAGTGATAATGATTATAGTTCTATTGATGAAATAGCTATTGAAAAAGAAATAATTAGAATTTTTGACCTAAACTTTGATATTAATAAATTTTATAGCTATTTAGCTGAAGATGATAAACTTAAACCAGCTATTGATTTTTGTAGGGGTCTTCGTTTGTTTTTAGCTAAAGATCCTTTTGAGGCTATGGTTTCCTCTATAGCTTCAGCTAATAATTCTATTGCTCGTTGGACTAAATCTATAGCTAAAATTCGTGATAAATGGGGAAATCCCGTAAACTTTCCTTCTGGAACTTTTTATACATTTCCATCACCTGCATTGCTCATGTCAGTTTATGAAGATGATTTTGAGGAGTATGAAGCTCGTAATAAATCTATTGAGATTGAATGCTGTATAAAGAATCTTAAAGCCTGTGGTGTAGGTTATAGGGCTCCTTATATGAAAAAAACTAGTGAAATTCTAAGTGTTGAAGAAGATTTAATAGAACTTCCTAAGATGAAATATGAAGAAGCATTTGAAACAGTTCTATCTCTTCCAGGTGTTGGGCCTAAAGTAGCTGACTGCATTCTTCTCTATGGATATGGTTTTAAAGAAGCTTTTCCTTCTGATGTTTGGATAAAAAGAATTGTTTCTTATCTTTATTTTGATAATAAGGATATTTCTGTTGATAAAGTCCGTGAATTTGGAATGGAAAAATTTGGAGATTATGCTGGATATGTTCAATTATATCTATTCCATTATGCTCGTAAATCTGGTTTAATGGATAAATTAAAATAAAAATGATTTTCATTTGTTATTTTTGTAATTATTATTATTTTTATTATTATTTTTGTAATTATTTATTTGTTATTTTTTATTTATTTTTAATCATTTTTTTATTTTATTTGTTTTTCTGATTTTTTTCTGTTTTATAGATTGTTTGTTATTTTTTATCAATATTTTCTTTTGTTTTCAGATGTTTCAATACAGCTTTTCCTTTTGAAGTTATATGATATAATCTACCTTTTCTTGCATTTTCATTAATGCATGTTATAAGATTTCTTTCTTTTAAACCAGTAAGGTGACTACTAACATGGCTGGTTATTGTACCGATTTCAATAGCTATTTCTGAAGGAATTTTTAATTTTTCATTTTCAAGGGCCTTTAATATATCTTTTCTATATTTTGATGGTTTTACATAGGTTAGAAGGTCTACCATTTCTTCATCGTATTTTTTCATTAAATTCTCCTTGTATTAATTTATTGAACTTGTAGAAAATATGATTTTGCTTTTATATTTTTATATATTTAAAAAATCATATAAAATATAAAATATTAAATCATATATATCTTATTTTTACTCATAGCTACTTTTTATATCAATTCAATTTATATTTAGTGTAATAATTAATACGATTTAAATATAGAATAGATATATTATGTTTAATTTAAAAAAAATTTAATTTTATTCAATAAATTGGATATAATATAAATATAATAATATATGTATAATATAGACATGAACTATAATATGGCTTGTTTTATTTTATTATAAAAGATATAATTTTTGTTAAATAAAGTATATTATTAAGTATTATAGGAATTCAAGTAGATTCATTCCTTTATTTGTTATGCAATATAATCTTCCTTTTTTCTTTTCTTCATTAAGGCATTTTACAATATTCATTTCTTTCAATTCCCTAAGATTAACACTTATATGATTTGTTTTTAAATCTAATGCATATCCTATTTCTGATGGAATTTTCATACTTTGATCAGATAAAACTTTTATAATTTGTTGTTTTTGTTTTGAGGCCTTTATCGCAGATAATCCTTCTAAATATTCATCATTAATTTTCATTTGGGGATGTCTCCGGTAGTAATCTCTGTTTCAATTTTTGTATGTTTTAAACATAATAAGATTTAAAAAATAATAAAATATATTATTTAAAGATTTTCTATGTTCAATCATGATTTAATTATAATCTTTCCAATATTTCTTCCAAGCTTAGTTATTTCATGTTTTTTATTTTTCTTATCTTTTTCATTGATACATACTATAAGGTCATGGGTTTTTAAATCATTTAGAATTTTACTTGTGTGTGACATACCAATTCCAAGGATTTTAGACATTTCTGAAGGAGTTTTAACATTTTCATCTTTCATAAATATTTGCAATGCTTTTTGGCGATGTTTTGATGATTTAATGTCTGATATAATATTTAAATAAGTTTTATTATTTAAAAAAAGTTCTTTTTCTAGATTTTTATTTTTTAAATATTCATCTTTTTGTTCCATGATTTATACCATGTTATAAGCTAATGAATATCTTTATTATATTTAGTGGTATTTTTAGTTTACTTTAATTATGTTTTATATTTTATTTATGCAATTTTAAAATTTTTTTAATAATAATTTAATATAATAATTTAATAATAAAATTATATAGATTATATAGAATAAATATATTAAAGATAATTTATAATTTATTAGTAGTGAAATAATATTAATTTGAGGATGATTTGATGGATATTCCATATGGATTGACAATGAGAGGATTATTGAAACAAAATGATAAAATTTTAATTTTAAAAAGACATCCAAATTCAAAAACAAACCCTAATCGATGGGAACTTCCTGGAGGCAAAGTTGATCCTGGAGAAGACTTTGATGATGCATTAATAAGAGAATTTGTCGAGGAAACAAATTTAAATATAAAAATTGGCGATTTAGTGGGAGCAGTTCAGGAAAATTTCTCTTATAAACGGACTGTGGCATTAGTAATGCATGTTGAAATTATATCTGGAGAAATAGCTATAAGTGATGAACATATTGATTGGAAATGGGCGTATATGAATGAAATTAAAGATTTAGATGTTTCTGGATGGTTTAAAAAGCTATTAATTGAAAAAAATTATGAATTATAAAGCTATGAATTATAATATATTATAAATAACTAATTTTTTATTATACATAACCGTTTTTATATAATAAAAATTATTATAATTTTTTAGTTTTTTTAGCTATTTTTTATTTAGTTGTAGATATAAATATAGAATATTCTTTTCTTTTTAATATTTTTAAGACAAATTATTGTTTATTATTCAATTTTAATCAAGATTCTCCTACTAAAAAACATTTATATAATATAAAAGAGATATTATTTATTGATAGCTATTTACTTAAAAGGGAATTAATATTAAATAAAAAAATATAGAAAAATAAAAGTTAATTAAAATAATAAAAACTAATAAAAGTTAATAAAAGCTAATAAAAATTTTTAAAAATAATAAAATCAAATAAAATAGAAATAAAACTTATAATAAACTATTTTTAATTAAATTTAATTTATAAATAGTAATATAATAATATTTTTTTTATCAGGAGGACTTAAATGGATTTAAATCTTAAAGTGAATCAAAAAGGGCACATGGACATTGGTGGGGCAGATACTGTTGAACTTGCAGAGGAGTATGGAACTCCTTTATATGTTATTGATGAAGACAGGATAAGAGATAACTACAAAAGAGTTTACAATGCTTTTACTAAATATTATTCTGATTTCAAAATACTTTATGCATGTAAAGCTAACACTAATCTTTCTGTAATGAGAATACTTGAAGAAGAAGGTAGTTGTGTTGATGCAGTATCTCCTGGAGAAGTATATACTTCACTTAAAACTGGGTTTTCTCCAGATAGAATTCTTTTCACTGGTAACAATGTTACTAACGAAGAATTGAAATATGTAGATGGAACTGGGGTTAGAATTAATCTTGACTCTATTTCTCAGCTAAAAAGACTTTCAAAAGTTGTTGATCCAGAAGGATACAAAATTTCATTCAGAGTGAACCCTATGGTTGGTGCAGGACATCATGAACACTGTATTACTGGTGGAGAAATGAGTAAATTCGGTATAAAAGAAAGTGAAGCTGTTGAAGTATATCAAATGGCAAAAGATATGGGATTCAACCCTATTGGAATGCACACTCATATTGGATCTGGAATATTGGATCCTGAACCATTTAAACTAGCTACTACTGTTTTAATGGATATAGCTGGAAAAGTAGCTCAAGGAGCAGATATTGACTTTGAATTCTTAGATCTTGGTGGAGGTCTTGGAATACCATATGAGCCGGAAGAAAACTTACTTGACATAGATCCTTTTGCAGAAGAGATCACTGGAATATTTAAATCAAAATTATCTGAATATGGAATGGATGGAGCTAAAAAGCCTTATATGTATATTGAACCTGGAAGATATCTTGTTGGTGATGCTGCTATTCTTTTATCAAGAGTTAACACTATTAAAGAAAGCTATCGTAAATTCATAGGTGTGGACTCTGGATTTAACACTCTTCTTCGTCCAGCTATGTATGGTTCATACCATCATATTGTGGTAGCTAACAAAGCTAAAGATGCTAAAGAAATAAATGAAAATACTCCGGGTGTAGAAAAAATTGATGTTGCAGGAAATGTTTGCGAATCTGGAGATTTATTTGCAAGAGATAGAATCCTTCCAAAAGTTGAAGAAGGAGATCTTCTAGCTATTATGAATGCAGGAGCTTATTCATTCTCAATGGCATCTCAATATAATTCTAGACCTAGACCTGCTGAAGTTTTAGTTAGTGATGGAAAATCTGAAATTATTAGAGAAAGGGAAACTTATGAAGATCTTTATAACAATCAGATTGTTCCAAAAAGATTAGAAAAATAAATTTCCTTTTTATTTTTCAATATTTCTTAATTTATATTATTTTAAGGAGACATTAAAAATGAATTTATCAGGATTAAAGTTTTCTAAAATGCATGGTCTTGGAAATGATTATGTTGTAATAAATGAATTTGATCACGAAATTATTCCAGAAAACGAAAAAAATACCTTTTCCATTGAAATTTGTAAACGTGGATTTTCTGTTGGAGCTGATGGTGTTATTTTTGTTTGTCCAGCTACTGATAATGGTGATATAAAGTTTAGAATATTTAATGCCGATGGTAGTGAAGCTGAAATGTGTGGAAATGGTATTAGGTGTTTTTCTAAATATGTTTATGATAATGACATCATTAAAAAAGATAAACTCAATGTTGAAACTTTAGGTGGGTTGAAGATAGTTGAGATTACACCAGATAAGGAAAACAAAAATATTTCAAGTCTTTTCAAAGTTGATATGGGAATATCAACATTTAAAACAGCTGAAATTCCAATGATAGCTGAAACAGAAGAATTTTTAGATGAAACATTAGTCGTTGATGGTGAAGAAATATCCATGACAACAATTAGTGTAGGAAACCCTCATGCAGTTATATTTACAGAAAATGCCGAAAAAATAGACTTAAATAATTATGGTCCAGCTATTGAAAACCATGAATCTTTTCCTCAAAGAATCAATGTTCATTTTGTAGAAATTATATCAAAAAATGAAATTAAAATGATTACTTGGGAACGTGGAGCTGGATTTACTTACGCTTGTGGTACTGGAGCTACTTCCTGTGTTTTAAGTGGTTTTAAGCTTGGAATTTTAGATAATAATGTTCTAGTTCATCTTCCTGGAGGAGACTTGGAAATTGAAGTTTACAAGAAAGATGATGAGCTTGGAGCATTTATGAAAGGCGAAGCTGAATTAGTATTCACTGGTAAGATGATTTAAATATAGTAATTCTATAAAATTATTATTTTTGTTAATATCACTATATTTTTATTTTTTTATTTTTTACCTTTTTCATTTTTTTAAATTTTTGAAAATCTAAAAAGCAAAAATATATTAATACCTTTAACAAGAATATATTAATATTATCAAAGATAGGATAAATTTTCATAATTTTTATTTTAATATAATATTATTTTAATAAAATAATTTTAATATTATAAAAATTCATTTAAAAATACTTTGAAATAATATCCAATGATATTTTATGTAATTTTTTATTAGCTATTGTCTTATTTTCAATCATGACCATAGTTACATTAATACTTAATAAATTATAATTATAAGAGGTTATTAAAATGCAAAGATCAAGAGGATCTAGAAGTAGATCAAGAAATAAAATGACTAAGGTTTCAAGACCTGGAAGATCTAATCCAATAACTAGAAAAATTCAAAAATTCAATAATGATGATTTAGTACATATCATTATAGACCCTAGTATTCACAGAGGTCAACCACACACAAGATTCCATGGTAAGACTGCTAAAGTAATTGGATATAAAGGTAATGCTTATATTTTAGCATTAAATGATGGAAATAAATCTAAAGAATTAATTGTTAGACCTGAACACTTGAAACCACAAGAGTGATCCCATGATAGGGAAGAAAGCATTGGAAAATGAGCCAATTCCTACAGCTAAAGTAAAACAAATTCTTGAGAATTTTTCAGAAACCTATGAATTAAGTTATGAACAAAATTTAACTTTAGATCATGTTACAAAATTTAACAAAATCTCTTTAGAAGATGCTGAAGAATTAATAGAAAAATTAAGTGATATAGTCAAAAAAAAGCATGCTGTACGTATTGCAGATATCATGCCAAAAGACTTATCTGATTTAAGATTAATGTTTGCTAAAGAGAGAGTGCCTATAAAAAAAGAAGAATTAGAAGATATTCTTAAAATTGTTAATGAATATAGGCGTGAAGAAGAATAAATTTTGTAAATTTTTTTATTTATCTAATACAATTTATTAATCATTAGTTATTAATCAGCATTGATTTTTGCACATATTATTGATTTATAAGTTAGTTTATTAGATTTCATTATTTTTATTATTTTTATTGTTAAATAACTTGTTTTTAAGAATTTAATTTTGATTAAGATGATTATTTAGATGCTCTGTTTTTAAATTCTGGTATAATCTTATTATAATAATATTTTATTATAATTTATTATAACCTATATCCAATTTTGATTCATCTATTATAATCTAATCTCATTTTAATATATTGATATTTAATATCATTTATTCTAATATCATTATATTCTAATATTATTATTAATTAATTCATATTATATAATTAATTCATATAATAAAATATTATTTTTTTTAAATATTATTATCAGATATTCATTAGTTAGCTAATAATGACATTTTTTAATAAATTAATTTTTACTATTCAAAAATATTTCATTTTTATAGAAAAGTATTAAATGTAATAGAACCAATATGAGGATAAGTATAATTTAGAGATAACATAATATTTGAAGATAAAATAATTAATAAAAATAATTTGAAATTGTCAGTAGTTAGTTAAAACTATTAAGTTTGAAAAGTTGTACTGATGTTGTGATTAAATGGAAGATAATGCAGTAATATTAGACTATTTACCTTTAGGTTATGTAAAGGAAAACATGTCTACCTTTAAAAAGAAACCTGTTGCTCAGGCTATTGGAACGGAAAATTTCACTTTACTTGAACTTATTCCAAAAGACCACACTGATTTAGAAATTCATGAGAATGTTTATATTGGAGCTGGAAAAAGGGATAAAATAAGTCGAGTAAAAGGTAAGCTTGATTTTGAAAACTTAACTGCAACTAGTCGAATTGAAATCGATTATGTAATCGGTGAAATAATAATGGCTCATGAAGAGAAATATATCAAATGGATTAATGAAGCTGGATCCTTAAGCACACGTTTACACAAATTAGAGCTATTGCCAGGTATTGGTAAAAAACATATGTGGGACATAATTGAAGCAAGGGAAGAAAAACCATTTGAAAGTTTTGATGATTTACAAAAAAGAGTTCCATTACTTACAGATCCTGTAGCTAGTATAGCTAAAAAAGTTAAAATGGAATTAGATACAACTCAACCAAAAAGAGGTAAAAACAAATATCGTGTATTTACTCAAGCTCCAAGAAGGCCTGGATCAAGAGGAGATAGGCCTAGAGGAGACAGACCTAGAGGAGATAGGTCTAGGGGTGAAAAACCTAGGGGAGATAGGTCTAGAGGAGATAGACGTAAAGGAAAACCAAATTCAAGAAGAAGAGACTAAATAACCTTTTATTAATATTTATATATTAATATATTTATTTATATTCTTTTTTTCATGTATTTTTTTATATTTTTATATTATAGTTTTAATATACTTTTAATATATTTTTAATATATTTTTATATCTCAAATTTTATTATAATTCCATATTTCATAATTAAAATTTTATATTTTCATATTTCTAATTAAATAATATATATTTCAATATTCAAAATTAAATATTATATAATTTTTATATTTCACAATTATTTGTTTTTTAATAATTTAAAATTTAAATGTTAATTTTCTTTCAATGAAGTGATATTTTGAAATCAGATTATAATAACTCTCATCATGAGTCATTAGCTAAACAAACGAAGAAAATACTTCAAAAATATGGTATTCGTTTGAATAGAAATCTTGGACAAAATTACCTCATTGATGATTTTAAACGAAAGAAAATCATTGAGTTCGCAAAATTATCAAAAAATGATATAGTTTTAGAGATTGGTCCTGGAATAGGGACATTAACAACAGAATTAGCTAAAAAAACTAAAAAAGTAGTAGCTATTGAACAAGATAAGAAAATATATGATATTTTAAAGCAAAGAATTGAAGATGAATCTATAGAGAATATAGAGCTAATAAATGAAGATGCTGTAAAAACAGATATATCTAACTTTGTAAAATGTAATAAAATAGTTTCAAATCTTCCCTATCAAATATCTTCTCCAATAACATTTAAATTTCTAGAATTTGATTTTGATTTAGCTATTTTAATGTATCAAAAAGAATTTGCAGAGCGTATGATAGCTAAAACTGGGGATAAAAATTATTCCAGGCTTTCAGCTATGTTATACTTTAAAGGAGATATAGAATTTTTAGATAATGTTTCACCTGAATCATTTATCCCTAGACCAAAAGTTGATTCTTCTGTTATTAAATTAACTCCTAAAAACATTGATAAGAACCTTTTAATTGAAGATAATGCGGAATCTTATTCAAAAACTTGCAAAGCTATTTTTCAGCATAAAAATAAAAAAGTTAGAAATGCTTTAATAGATTCAAGACATATATTAGGATATAAAGATAAAAAAGAATTAAGAAATCTTATTGATTCAAATTTTTCCTTGGAGCCTTTTTTAACAAATAGAGTTATAAATACTAGTCCTGAAGAAATATTAGAATTAGCTATATTATTAAAACCTATAATAAAATAAATATATAAATTTGATAATAAATAATTTGATTTAATAATTTGATATTAAGTTGCAAATAGGTATACTTATGAAAATTGGTGAATTTGAATTTGAAACAGAAGAAATGGTTTATGAACCTTCTGATGATAGCTTTCTATTAGCTGAAAATCTTGATATTAATTCTGGGGATAGAGTTCTTGAAATAGGAACTGGATCTGGTATAATAGCTATGTATGCTTCAAAATTAGCTGATGAAGTGGTAGCTACTGACATTAATTTTAATGCAGTTCAATTAGCTGAAAAAAACTTTAGTAGCAATGATATTAATAATATAAAGTTACTTTTCGGAGATTTGTTCGAACCAGTAAGGGCCGAATTTGAAGGAAAGGATCAAAAATTTGATGTAATTCTCTTTAACACTCCCTATCTTCCGACTGATGATTGTGAAATTTTAGAAGATAATCTAAATTATGCATTTGATGGTGGATTAGATGGAAGGAAAGTCATTGATAGATTTTTAAATGAAGTAAAAGATTATTTAAATGAAGGTGGAAGAGTTCAGCTAATCCAGTCTTCACTTTCAAATGTTGAAGAAACACTTTTAAGATTAGAAGAATTAGGTTTTATAACTGAGATAACAGCTAGTGAAAAGTTTTTCTTTGAAGAAATAGTTTTAATTACAGGATTTTTATATTAGTTTTTTTATATAGAAAAGCAAACTATAAATGTGTTTTTAGATATATAGATATAAAGGATGTGAAAATTTGAAAAACAAAAGACACATGGGGGATATAGGCTTGTTTGTATTGAGAATAAGTTATTCTCATGTTATTGCATATTTTGTTGCAGGAATATTCGCTGTTTTAGTACTTGGGTATCAAGAACACTTTTTATCTGAACCTTTATCATTTATGCGTCCTGTTGATTCTGCAATTGTGGCTCTTGGCCCGTCTTTACAAATTTTTAGAGGTTTATTTTTATCTTTAATATTAATTCCTTTGAGGGAAACATTTACTAAAGAAAAAAATGGATTTATTAAATTAGGTATATTAATTCTTGGTTTATCTCTATTTTTTACTATAGGTCCAACTGTGGGTTCTTTTGATGGTTATATTTTCACAAATATTCCATTTATGTATCAGATACTTGGATACCCTGAAGCATTTTTATATATTCTGCTATTTATTTCTATTTTATGGCTTTCATATAAAAAACAGAAAAAATGGTTAGATATAATTGGTATTTTTGCTGTAGCTGTAATTTGTTCATTAAGTATTATGGGATATTTATTTGCTATTTAATTTTTATTTAATTTTGTTTATTTATTTTGTTAATAGTATATTATTTTTAATTTATTTGCCTAATCTATAATTGATATTCGGTAGAATAAGAATTTAACTTAACAAAATAATAATGGGAAAAATAATAAAATAAATTTTAAAAAATTTTAATAAAATAAAAATGTAAAAAAGGAAAGTTATTAAAATTAACCTGTAACAGTTACTTTTAACATCTTATCTCCAGCTTTGACAGAGTTTACAACATTCATTCCAGAGATGACTTTTCCAAATACTGTGTGAACTCCATCAAGATGAGGTTGAGGGGAGTGAGTTATGAAAAATTGACTTCCACCAGTGTCCTTACCTGCATGTGCCATAGATAAAGCTCCAGTTCCATGTTTGTTGTCGTTTATTTCACATTTGATTGTGTAACCAGGTCCGCCAGTTCCATTTCCTTTTGGACATCCTCCTTGGATGACAAAATCATCAATAACTCTGTGGAAAGTTAAACCATCGTAAAATCCATCTTTGGCTAATTTTTCAAAGTTAGCTACAGTGTTAGGAGCATCTTTTTCAAATAATTCTAATTCTATATTACCTTTTTCAGTTTCAATAATCGCTTTTTTCATGGTATCACTAATATTATTTAATTTTTCATTAAAGTAATTAAAGTAATTATTTTAATCTATTAAAATATATATAATTAAAAATATATCATAAAAAACATATCACAAAAAATTATGTTTGTTATTGTATATTTATTTTTGTATTTTATATTATTATAATTATTATAATGTTAATTATATAAACAAATAAAAATAAAATAATATAATATTAATATTGAGGAATAAGAATGAATAATAAGGATATCATAGATTTAGATTCAAAATATATCATGCAAACTTATGGGCGTCAACCAATAGCTTTAACTCATGGTGAGGGAGCTTTACTTTGGGATGCTGATGGAAATGAATATATAGACTTCTTTGCAGGGATAGCTGTAAACGCACTTGGACAATCTCATCCAAAAATTATTGAAACTATTAAAAAACAAGCAGAAAAACTCATTCATGTTTCTAATGTTTACTACACAGAAGAACAAGTGAAACTAGCAGAAAAATTAGTTGAAATCACCATATTTGAAAGAGTATTTTATGCAAATAGTGGTGCTGAAGCTAATGAAGGGGCTATAAAATTAGCTAGAAAATACACTGGTAAAGGAGAAATAATAGCTACAAATAATTCTTTTCATGGAAGAACTTTAGTCACTGTTACAGCTACTGGTCAGGATAAATATAAAGAACCTTTTAAACCACTACCTTCTGGATTCAAACATGTTCCTTTTGGAGATAGTGAAGCAATAGCTAATGCTATTAGTGATGATACTGCTGCTGTACTTGTAGAAGCTATTCAAGGTGAAGGTGGAGTTGTAGTTCCTCCAGAAAATTATTTAAAAGAAGTTGAAGCTATTTGTCGTGAGAAAAATGTTCTTTTTATTCTTGATGAAGTACAAACAGGATTTGGTCGAACTGGTGAGATGTTTGCTTATGAATTATATGGAATAAAACCAGATGTCATGACAATAGCTAAAGCTCTTGGTAATGGATATCCTATTGGTGGACTTTTAGCTAGGGGAGATGTTGCAACTGCCTTTGATTATGGGGATCATGGTTCTACATTTGGTGGAAATCCTCTTGGTTGTGCAGTAGCTATGACAGTTATTGATGCGATTAAAGATGAAAACTTATTAGAAAATTCAAAAACTGTTGGAAAATATCTTAAAGACAAACTAATTCAATTAGGGGAAAAATATGATTGTATTACTGATGTTCGTGGATATGGGCTGTTTTTAGCTATTGAACTTGATCGAGAATCAGCTGAATTTACAAATAAAATGAGAGAAAAAGGCTTTTTGATAAATTCAACAGCAGGTAATGTTTTAAGATTTGCTCCACCTCTTATAATAACAAAAAATCATGTTGATAAGATGATTGTAGCTTTAGATGGATTATTATCTGAAATTTAAGTAATTATTATTGTTTATTAATAATAATTACTAATAATTTTAAAATTTTCTATATTATCTATATTTTTCTATATTTCAAAAATTTTATTTTTCTTTATTTCATAATTTTTCTATTTTTAGTTTTGCTTTTTCATGGTTTTCATTATAGAATTTTTTATTTAGTGAACATTATTTTAATTCTTTGAATGTTCGTTTTAGATAAAACTTATATATAACTTTTATAATATATTAGCGTAGTATCTAATTTGTGATTTATTTTCATGGATTGATTGTATATTATAGTAGTTTTATTTGTAAAAATTTTTCTGTATTTTTTATAAATTTTTTTATTAATGAGAATAAAAATTATCCTCCATTATTAGTGGAGAGGGGGATGATTTTTATCCTGATTAATAGAAAAAATAAGAATGAAAAGCTTTGAAAAGCTTTTATATCATTAATATGATTATATACTTTTTTAATCTTATTTACAATTGAATAAAAATGTCAATCCCTAAATTTACAGGGGGAATAGTTAATTATTCTTCTTAATTGTATTATTAATAAAATTTTTTTCTTGTTAATCAAATTAATATTCTATAAATAATATAAAAAGGAGGTGAAAAAATAAAAAACAAAGATAATTTTATTAAAAAAATAATTATTTCGACAATATTATTAACAATATTATTCATTTGTTTATCATCAGCTAATGCAGTAAATGTAACAATTAATCCTGGAGATGCTGGAGGAGTTAATAGTGCTGTAAGTACTGTTGCAAGTGGTAGTGATGTTAATAATACAATTACACTTAATCCTGGAACATACAACAAAACAACAGACAGAAATAACAACATTACATTTAATGGTAAAAATCTTACAATACAAGGAAATATCTCTGCAGGTCCTGTAATCATCGATGCACGAGGTCAAGGAAGAATATTCACAATAAGTGGTAATTCTAATGTAACATTCATCAATATAATATTTATAAATGCAAATGTTACAGGAAATGGGGGAGTAATCTACAACAGTAATTCAGGTACTAGATTGACATTTATAGATTGTGTATTCGAAAATAACACAGCTACTAGTTATGCTGGCGCTATTTATAATTCTGGTAATAATTTAGAAATTAAAAATTGTACTTTCACAAACAACACAGCTACTAGTTATGGTGGTGCTATTTACAGTTATGGTAATAATTTAGAAATTAAAAATTGTACTTTCACAAACAACAGAGCAAATCATGCTGGTGCTATCTATTCTCAAAGTTCTAATTTCAAAGTAATAGGTAGTATTTTCACAAACAACAGAGCAAATAGTGGAAATTATTATGGTGGTGCTATATTTGATATTTATGGTTCTAATTCCACTTTAACAAACTGTAATTTCACTAATAACACAGCTGGATGGGGTGGTGCTATTTTTTACTATCTTACAAATGATGTTACAATAACAAACACCACTTTTGAAGACAATGTAGCAAATTGGTATGGTGCTGCTGGTGGTGCTATCTATGCTGAAGGAAATAATTATAAATTCATAGATTGTAATTTCACAAATAATGAAGCACTTTATGGTTATGGTGGAGCTATAATTCATCATGGAGCTAATCATTCAGTTTCAAATTCTACTTTCACAAACAACAGAGCATCCAATAGTGGAGGTGCTATATATATCCATAATTTTTCTTCTGCTGGTACTGCGACTTATAATTTCAAATTAACCAACTGTACTTTCATCAATAATACAGCTGACATTGGTGGTGCTATCTACAATCAATGTAATTCTTCTACAATAACAAATAGCAATTTCATTGCTAACAATGCATTAAATCGTGGTGGTGCAATTGGCAATGTTAATAATCTCACTGTAACAGATTCTAATTTCACTGATAATACTGCATCGAATCATGGTGGTGCAATTTATAATAATGTAAATTCAAATATCTCTGTTTTGCGCAATATCATGAGTGGTAATTCTGCGAATTTGGGGCAGATGATTTATAATAATGGTACTATAAGTGTTTTAAACCTTATTTTTATTGATAATTCTACTTGGGTGGTTAAAAAAGGTTCTACAATCATTTTGAATGCTACTTTAACTGATGATATGGGTAATACTATTACAGGACAAAACATAAGTTTCTATGTGAATGGAAGTCTTGTTGGAAGTGTGGAATCTATAGAAGGTTATGCTAACATAACTTACTTAGTGAATGGAGTTGAAGGTATTATTTTACCTGTAAATGGATCATATAATGGAATTGGAAATTATCCAATTGTTATCAATAATGGGGAGTTGTTAATTCAACTACTTACTAATTCAACTATAAATGCTCCAGATGGTAAAGTGGGAGATTCTATTAATGTTTCTGGTATTGCAACTGATGAAGAGGGAAATCCAATTGCTAATACTCAAATTAGTGTTACTATAGATGGTAAAACATATAATATTACAACTAATAGTAATGGTGAATGGAATCTTATCTTTACTCCAGAAACTAGTGGTAATTTTACTGCTATTGTTTCTTGGACTGGTAATTCTAGCCATAATGGATTCACAAACAGCACAACTTTCAATATTGATAAGTTAAATACTAGTGTCAGTGTTGTGGCTCCAGATACTAAAGTTAATCAAACAATCAACATCTCTGGTGTTTTAATTGATGAAAATGGTAACCCAGTAGCTAATGCTCAGCTTAATGTAATTGTAGATGGTAAAATTTATAATTTAACTACTGATAGTAATGGTCATTGGAGTTTGCCTTACACACCAACTCGTGCTGGAAGTATTGAAGTTTTAGTAAATTTTGCAGGTAATTATATCTATTTATCTTCTGAAAATGCAACAATATTTAATGTTGAAGCAAATAATGGAGTTAATGAAACCAATGAGACTAATGAGATCAATGAGACTAATGAGAATAATGAAATTAATGAAAGTAATGGGACAAATGAGACTAATGAGAGCAATAAAACAAGTATCAATTCAGTCGCAAGTGCAACTATGAAAAAAACAGGAATGCCAATTATAATTATATTATTAATATTGTTAAGTAGTTTAGGATTATCTAGCAGAAGAAAATAATAATCAAGCTTTTTTTAGGGTATTGATTTTTTATCCTTTATTTTATTTTTATTTTTATTTTTCTTTTTTTTCTTTTTCAGAGAAGAAATAATCTCTATTTAATTTATTATTTAGTTTCAATTTATGAATTAATCGTATTTAAAAGCTAATAAATTTTATTGTATAGCTAATAATCTCATGACATTGCTTTTTGGAATATATCAATTCCAAAATCACCTGCAGTAGTAAGTATGATACTCCATACAACTATTCCTATAGACATCCACTTTATTAAATTTTTTTTGGGAATTCCTAAAGCTATTCCAATAGCAGTACCAATTGGAGCTCCAAAAAGTAGTGGAGATAATAATCCTAAACCTACAGTACCATATTTATTCCAGATATCATAGGCTCGTCCTTCTTTAATATCTTTATTTTTTGATTTCCTTTTAATGATCCAGTTTCTTATAGATTCTCCAAAATATGCAATTATTATTGCAGATAATATTGATCCTAAACTAGATGCAACAATTATTAAAATAGGATTAAGTCCAAATCCTAGTCCTAATGGTATTGAAAACCATAGTTCTAATATAGCTGCGATAAAAATAACTAAGATTTCTATTAATATATCCATGATGTGCACCAAAAATAATTTATCTTTTAAATTTATTTTAAAATATTCTCATTAATATTTATTCTTTATTATCCTACTTCAATAACATCTAATTCTTTACAAATAGCATTTGTTTCTAATATTTCACTTACATTTGGTTTTGTTCGATAATCATCACTTGAAATTAATTCTTTTATGTATAATCCTCCTTGTGTTTTAACTATCATTTCAAATGTATTTGAACTAAGTAGTTTTGTTGAAAGTTCCCTAACTTCTCTTTTTCGAACTTTGTCTGCTCTTCTGTGAGCTACTCTTTGAGGTGTTTGTTGGTCAATTATTTTATTTTCAAGCTGTGCTTTAATTTTAGCTAATTCTTTTTCAGTTATATTGTCTTCACATTCTACTAATGCTCGATAAACTTTGAATGTATCTGGAGATGAAACTTTAATTTCTGCTTTCCTTTTTCTTTCTGTGAATTTTAAGCCAATATACTCTGTTTTTCCTTTGGAGTGTTCATTAACTTCTTTTTGGATTTGTTTAAGATCCAACTTTCTAATTTTAGGTTCTTTTATTTCAAGAACAAATGGTCGACCAGTTCCAAGCATTCTAACGTCAATATCTTCTCTTCCAGCACCATGAAATTTAGCTTCATATCCTCTTGTTTCTTTTAAAACAATTTCGGAGATCAGTTCTTCTACAGACTCTTTATACATCTTTCCGGTTCCATTACAATCATCACAGCCTTTTCCTTTACATTTTCTACAAGGCCATTTTGTTTGTGGAATCCCACGAATTAATTTTTTATATCTTCCTTCTATAAATATTGGATTTATTTGTATTCTGACTTTAATATTTTCTAACTGATTGGATTGTTCTTGTGAATAATTTTCATCCATAATTTTTCTCAAATCAACCATAATTACAATATCAGGATTATCAAAATCAACTTCTTTATTTAATTCTTTTTCAATTAATTTTCCTATTTCTCGATTAATTTCTTTTTTTATATTTTCAACATCTAAATCCAATGCTTCATTTAACCATTCATCTCTATTTAATATTTTTTCTGGTATTTTGGATCCTATTAAAAATGTATCAAATTCCAAATTCAGATAATCAATTTTTCCTTTGATTCTTTCTAAAATATTTCCATTTTTTATATTTTTATCTATTTCAAAAAGTATATTGGAACATGTTTCACATTTAACTTCTTTATCAAAATTAACAGATTCAAAGTTTAGATTGTTTTGAATTAATTTTCCTTTTTCTTCATTTCCATCAGCTTCTGATGATTCAATTATATCTGAAAATTTTCTTCCAAGACAACGATTACAAATATTTCCATTATTTAGTTCAATAAGCTTTTTAGCTTTTAAAAGTATATTTTCGTTCATGATATCATTCTATTAAAAATATTAAGTATTATATTTATTTATTATAGTATCATAATCTATTAAAATATATTATATAATTAATTATATTAAATATGATATAATATTATTTAATAAATATTATAAAATATTATAAAATAATTATAAAATAAAATAATTATAAAAGGTTTATAAAATATTTATAAATTACTTATAATCGGCTACTTATATCAATTACATATTAAATTACTTAAATTATTATAAAAATTATTTAAAATTAAATTTATAAAAGTTATTCAAATTAGTAAATGCTAAAATAAAATTAAAAATAAGAATAAATATTAAAATAAATAATTAATTAATAAATAATTAATCAAACGATTAATAAAATAATTAATAAAATAACTAATAAAATAATTAAACGTCTTCAATGGTTGATTCTATAACAACTTTTCCATCAACAACATTTAATTTGACAATAGTCATAAGAGGAACTCCAGTTTCTTTTTCTACAATAGATTTTCCAGCACCTTTTTCAACAATAGCTATTGCTTCAGCTATTTGAACATCCATTTCTTGAAGGGCTTTGATAACTGCAATATAGGTTCCACCAGTACTTACAACATCATCAATGAGAAGTATTTTGTCTCCTTTTTTAAGTGAATTTATATATAGGTTTGCTTCACCATAACCTGTTTTTTGGAATACTGGGACCTCTCCTGGAAGTCCATAGTCTCTTTTTCGAATAACTACAAATGGAATGTCGGTTTCAAGTGACAGTGCAGTAGCTAAATGAATTCCCATAGCTTCAACACATACTATTTTGTCAATATCTAAATTAGCTTTCTCTTTTATAATAGCTACAATTTCCCTCAATACTTCTGGTTTCATTTCAGGAATTCCATCAGTTACTGGATGAACAAAATAGTTATATTCTCCTTTTTTAACAATTGGAGATTCTAATAATGTTTTTTTTAATTCTTCTAGCATTTTTACACCCTATGAATAATGATATATATAATTTTTATATCTATTTTATACTTAGATAATTGTTATGTAATGTTGTATGTAATTTTGGAATAAGTATTAAAATCATTAATTATTTATTTAAAGATAACTAAATATATTTTTGTATAATATATTAATATAAAATAATTCTAATTAAAACAATTAATATAAAAAATTATAAAATAATTTTATATAGATCTATTAATCTTATTATCAATATTATTAATCAAAAGCCTGGTGATTAAATGTTAGGAGATTTAGGAAAGAATCTTACCAATACCATGAAAAAATTAGCTGGTATGACGGTAATAGATGAGAAAACTATTAAAGAAGTTGTTAAAGATATTCAAAGGGCTTTAATTCAATCTGATGTAAATATTCAACTTGTTCTACAGTTATCTAAGAGAATTGAAGATAGAGCACTTAATGAAAAACCACCTAAAGGAATAACTCCAAGAGAACATGTAATAACTATTGTTTATGAAGAAATGGTTAATCTTCTTGGAAGTGAACCTCATGAACTTGAAATTAATGAAAAACCATTTAAAATAATGTTTCTTGGGCTTCAAGGTAGTGGTAAAACTACTACTATTGGAAAATTATGCAGATTCCTTCAAAAAAAGGGATTTTCTCCAGCTGTTGTTTGTACAGACACATGGAGACCAGCTGCTTATGAACAATTAAAACAACTCACTGAAGAAATGCAAATTTCATTATATGGTGACCCAAATAACAAAGATGCAGTGGATTTAGCTACTAAAGGTTTAAAACACTTTAAAAATCAAAAAATAATTATCTTTGATACTGCAGGTAGACATAAAGAAGAAAAAGATCTTTTAGATGAAATGGAAAAACTTTCCTCTGTAATTGAACCAAATGAATCCATGCTTGTCATTGATGGAACTATTGGTCAACAAGCTGGTGAACAAGCAAAAGCATTTGCAAGTACTACTGATGTGGGTTCAATAATTATTACAAAGTTAGATGGTTCAGCTAAAGGAGGAGGTGCGCTTTCAGCTGTATCTGAAATTGGAGCTCCAATTAAATTCATTGGTACTGGTGAAAAAGTTGATGATTTCGAACCATTTGATCCAGATAGATTTATATCTCGTTTACTTGGAATGGGGGATATAAGAACTCTTATTGAAAAAGCTGAAGAAGTTGTTGATGAAGATGTTGCTGCTGAAACAATGAATAATATGCTAAGTGGTAAATTCACCATTAAAGATATGGAAAATCAATTTGCAATGATGAATAAGATGGGGCCAATGAAGCAGATTATGAATATGATTCCCGGACTTGGTGGAAAAATACCAAAAGAAGCTTCTCAAATGACAGAAGATAAAATAAATATGTATAAAATTATAATGTCTTCTATGAGTGAGTATGAAAAGGAAAATCCCAAAGTTATTAAGCAATCTCGTGTAATGAGAATAGCTAAAGGATCTGGAGTTAAAAATGAAGAAGTAAAAGACCTCCTCAAATATTATAATAATACTAAGAAAGCCATGAAAGGATTTGGAAAACGTGGTATGGGTGGAGGATCTATGGGTAGACTCATGGGTCAATTTATGAGATAAATTCTTCATTAAATTTTTTTTAAATATTTTATTAATAGCTGAAACTATAACAACTTTGACTCAATATTGAAACTAAAAATATAGCAAAAACACATTAAATTTTTCAGAGGTTTAAATGTCATTATATGATATGGATATTGAAAGAGCTATAAAAGTTATAAAAAAACGAAATGCTAAAAATGTTGGTCTTCAATTTCCAGAAGGATTAAAAACTCAAGGAGTAGCTATAGCTAGAATTCTTGAAAAAGAAACAGAGGCAAATATTATAATTTCTGGAGACCCTTGTTTTGGTGCTTGTGATGTTAGTGATAATAAAATGAAGGATATTGTGGATTTAATAATTCATTATGCTCATACTCCTCTTCCTATTAAATATAATGTGCCTGTACTATTTATTGAAAGCTATTCAAAAGTTGATGTTCAAAAATCTCTAGCTGAAGCTCTTGATTTGTTGAATGATTATTCAAAAATTGCTTTAGCCACTACAACTCAGCATTTACATCTTCTTGATGAGATTAAAGATTATCTTGAAGACAATGGAAAAGAAATAGTTCTTGGTTCTTCAAAAAGCACTCGAAAAGGACAAATTCTTGGTTGTAACTTTTCATCTATTAAAAATCTTGATTGTGAAGCATATCTATTTGTTGGAAGTGGAAATTTCCATCCATTAGGAATTCATTTATTTACTAAATCTCCTGTTATTGTAGCTGATCCTTATACTGGTGAATCTAGGGATATTAGTGAATTTGCAGATAAAATTCTTAGAATTCGTTTTGCTAGAATAACAAAAGCTAAAGAAGTTAAAAAATGGGGGGTTCTGATTTCTTCTAAAGAAGGTCAACATAGATTAGAATTAGCTAAAGAAATAAAAAAATCCCTTGAAGATGAAGGGATGGAAGCTTTTTTAATCATGGTTGATAATATCAACCCCGATATATTATTACCTTATATGGATTTAGAAGGTTTTATTGTTACAGCTTGCCCAAGAATCGCTATTGACGATTCTCAAATGTATAAAAAACCACTTATAACTCCTCAAGAACTTGAAATTGTCTTAAATAAAAGAAGTTGGGAGAATTATCAATTAGATGAAATAATTTTTCATGAAAAAGATAAAATTTGATTTTCATGATTATTTATCTTGAATTGATTTTTTCCTGATAATTAATGATTTTTGAAATTAACTATTTCGAATATTAATATTTTCGATGTTATTTTTTGTTTTTTGTTTTTTGATGTTATTGGTTTTTATATGAAATTTTTTATATAAAATTTATATAATACAAATTAATATATATAATGAAATTCATAATGTATTACTTGCAACATTGCTAGAAATTAAAAAGATTTTGAAAAGATTATTAACAATTTGCTAATTTAATTAAAAATATTAATTATTAATATTTGATCATTGATATTCTATTAGCTATATTAATTTTAAACTTTAATAAAATCCTTATTTTAGAATTTTAAATATAGAAACATAAAAATTTTAGATATATGGCGAGGAACAAGCATGAAAGTTAAATCTGGAGATTTTGTAATGCCGGGAGATATTCTTGGGGTTAGTGAACAATTTTTACCTGATAAATGGACTTATGATGATGAAGGAAATATAAAAGCAGCTGTTTTAGGAACAGTCGATATAAGTTCTTCTAACAAAAAAATTTCTATCATTCCATCTTCTGGTAACCCTACTGTTTTAAATGTAGGAGATAGTGTTTATGGGGAAATAACTGATGTACGTGGTCAAAGAGCTATGATAAATGTTCAAAAAATGAAAGGAACTGATAGAAGATTAGCTCTTCCATACATGGCAGCAATTCATATATCTCAAGTGAAAAAAGGATATTTAGAAAAGTTAACTGATGCTTTTAGAATTGGGGATGTTATTGAAGCAAAAGTATCTAAAATTCTAGGAGATAACTTAGATTTAAACACTGAAAATAAAGAAGGTGGTGTTATAAAAGCTATGTGTACTAGATGTCGTGCTTATATGGTAACAACTGATAGGAAAGATGAACTTTATTGTGAAGTTTGTGATAGAAAAGAAAGAAGAAAAGTTTCTATTAACTATGATTGCAAAGAATAAAAGAATAATTTAAAAGATATAATATTATAATTTAATTTTATAATTTAAATAGTTTATTTAATTATTTATCAAATTGCATTGATTTATAACATTTATTAATATTTATGGATGATAAAATGGAAGATATTGAGATTTTAAATAGTACTAAATTGGAACTTGAATTAATGATTCCTGGTGAAAGTCACACTATTTGTAATGCTTTAAGAAAAATTCTCATGGATGATGATGAGATTGATTATGCAGTATATGGAATCGATCACCCTTTAATTGGAGAGCCAAAAATTACTATTAAAGCTAAAAGAACTAAAAATCCTAAAAAAGCACTTTTAAGAGCTTCTACTGCATTAAAAGAACAATCTGAAGAATTTAAAAAATTAGTAGAATCTATGTAATTTTAAATAGATGAAAGTTTTATTTAAAGGATTATTATAATATTATATAATAAATTAATAATCATATTTATAATATATAACTGAATTATAATTTTTATAAAGATTATACAAAATTATAGAAAATTATACAAGATTATAATTTTTTAATAATGATTTTAAGTATTTTATATAGATTTTAAAGTAAATTCTATTATTCCTTTATTTTTATAAGAGTTAAAAATGTTTCATAAGATATAAGAGTTTTGTTTATAAATATTGGCTATTTTCAAATGTTTCAACATAAATTAGCTTGTTAAAGCATTAAGATATTGCATTAGATCTAAAAAATGTGATTTAAGGAAATGCTGTGATAGTTTGAGTGAATATAAAAAACCCTCTGTTACTGTTGATATAATTATTTTTAATGAAGATAATAATGATAAAATAGAAAAAAACAATAAAGATGAGTTTATTTTAATCAAAAGGAAAAACGAACCATTTAAAAATTATTGGGCAATTCCTGGCGGATTTGTTGATTATGGTGAAACAGTAGAAAATGCAGCTATACGAGAAGCTAAAGAAGAAACAGGCATTGATGTTAAATTAAAAAAATTAATTGGAGTTTATTCTGATCCCAAAAGAGATCCAAGAGGTCACACAATTACTATAGTTTATTTAGCTATAGGTGATTTTAATCAGATGAAAGCTAGTAGTGATGCAGCTTGTGCAAATATATTTTCTTTTAATACTATCATGTCTATGAAAATTGCTTTTGATCATAAAAAAATTTTAAATGATGTTTTTAAGGAAATAAATAAAAATTAAACTTTTTTAAATCAAATTTTATATTTTTTGATTTTATAGAATTTTATAAAAATTCAAAAAACAAATTTAGAAAATATTATAAATTAATATTTTAGACAGATTGGAGTGATATTATGGAGTTTTGTCCAAAATGTGGGGCTATGATGCTTCCAAAAGGCGATAAATTTCAATGTAAGTGTGGCCATACAAAAGAATTAAGTAAAGATGAAGCTGATAAGTATGGTGTAACCGAAAAGATTGATGCAAAAGATACAGTAATAATGAAAGGTGAAGACATAGATACTCTCCCTACTACTAAAGTTACATGTCCTAAATGTGGTAATGACAGAGCTTCATGGTGGTTACAACAAACTCGTAGTGCTGACGAAGCAGAAACTAGATTTTTAAGATGTACTAAATGTAAACATACTTGGAGAGAATATGATTAATTTTTCATCTAAGACTCAAGCCCTATTGATTTATATATAATAACTTTTTATATTAAAAATATATTTGAATAATTTTTCAAAATTCTGACTGAATATATTATTGATAACTATATTATTTAATTTCAGATAATATTGATTATGAAATGGTTTATAATCAATTATTATATATGTTTAAGAATATTTTAAATTAAATATTAAACTGAATATTAAACTAATAAAATCAACTAATAAATTAAATAATAAAATTAAATAATAAAAAATATTATATTTTAGGTTAATTATTTTGAATATTTTATAAGGGGAAATTTAATTGACTGATTCCAAAAAATCTTCTGATGAAGAATCTATGATTGGTAAAATTTTTTCATCTATAGAGAAGATTAATAAAATTGATTCATCTGATTTAAAAGATGAAGATGAGAAAAAAAATAACGAAGGGGACTCTAATAAAGACAACTTCGCTGATAAATTACCACTCACTTCAAAAGCTGATGAATTTTTATCTGATGATTTTAAGAGAAAATTCCCTATATTAGCTATTTTTGGAACAGTTATTGGAGTAATTCTTATTATATTTGGAATTATTTCAATCTTAAATGCATCTGAAAGAGTTGTGGATAGTGTTGCCTCTGGTGAGACTGGAACTATATCTATTTTTATAATATTTTTAGGTATTTTATTTTTAGGGTTATCGTTCCTTAAATTTTTTGCAAAAACCGGCCCTATTTCAAATGCTTTTGAAAGTCTCAATGATTTAAAGTTATTAGATGAAAATGAATTTGATGATGAAGAATCTGATGAAAAAGAACAATCAGCTGAAAATAATTCTGAATCAGACAATCTTGATGATGTGAAAGAAAAATCTGATGATTTAGATAATATGGAAGATATGGAAGAATCGGATGATTTGGAAGCCAATGAAAAAGATTCAGATTTGGAAAAGGTTTTAGGATCAGATGAAGGGACTAAAGAATCTTTGGATGATGAAGTTTTTGATGAAGAATCTGATGAAAAAGAACAAGCAGCTGAAAATAGTTCTGAATCAGATAATTTTGATGATATGAAAGAAAAATCGGATGATTTGGATAATATGGAAGAATCAAATGATTTGGAAGATAGTAGACAAGATTTAGATTTGGAAGAGTCTTTAGAATCAGATGAAGAATCTGATGTTCTTGATAATCAATCTGAAGATAAAGATCAAAAATAGATTTAAAGATTAAAGATTTCTAATAATGAAAATAAACAACTCTCTATTTTTATATTTTAATATTATTTTTTGACTATTTCTAATTATATTATGTTTTTTTATATGATTAATTACATTTTTGATATATTTTTATAATAATTTATTTTAATAATAACATATAAATTTGAAAAATTAAATATATGTATAAATATGATGAAATACTAACTCATATATACATGTTAAATCTTTGACATCATTCTATTAGCTTAAATTTCAAGGTAAATCGACCTATTTAAAACATTTTTAATAATGGCTAATATGCAATAATGTTAACAAAAAGTTTTAAATTGACTAAGAGATGATTTTAAATGTTTAAAGCTGAATTAAGTAATCCTAATATTTTAAAAACTAGTTTTGATGCTATTTCATCTATTGTAGATGAAGTACAAATTCAAACTGATAGTGAAGGTATCAGATTAGATGCCTTAGACCGTAGTCACATTACATTCGTTCATTTAGAACTTAAAGCAAGTTTATTCGATGAATTTGTTTGTGATGAACCAGAAAAGATTAATATAGATACTGATGAATTTGTTAAAGTTTTAAAACGTTCCAAAAGTGATGATAGAGTCATAATGTCTCTAGATGAAGGAAATTTTATTATAACTTTTGAAGGAGAAGCTAAAAGAACATTTAAAATTAGGCTCATTGATATTGATCAGGAACCACCTTCACCTCCAGAATTAGATCATCCTACTCAGTTTGAAATTCCTTTTGCACTTTTAAAGGATTCCATAGCTGATATAGATATCTTTTCTGACAAAATAGCTCTTAAAGTTGATAATGAATATTTCAGAGCTGAAGCAGAAGGTGAATTTGGAGATGCCAATATAGAATATCTTCATGGCGAAAAAATTGATTCTGAAGCTAAATCAGTATTTTCACTTGAAAAAATCAGAGAAATGCTTAAAGCAGATAAATTTTCTGATATAGCTACAATAAAACTTGGAGATGATATGCCTCTTGATCTTAAACTTAAAATGGTTTCTGATGATGGGGAACTTAGTTTCTTACTTGCTCCAAGAATAGAAACTGAAGATTAGTTCAGTTTCTTATTTTTTATATTTTTAATTCTTATGTGCTTTTCATTGCATTTTTCATTTTAATTTATTATTTAAATATTTTCATATTATATCATATTCATCTTAGATTTTACTCAAATTTTAAGAGTTATTAAAGCTTTTAAATCATTTAAAGTTTTTAAAATTTTTAAAACTTTTCAAATTTTAAAACTTTTCAATTGGTAAAATTTATGATTAAATAAAATATTTTCAGTTATTAATCTAAATAAAAATAAAAGTTATAGAGATGATTATTCTTGGACGATCAATTCTTTGCAAAATTACGTGAAATACAAAAAAAGGAGCGTGCCAATAGTTCCCTAGCTAGGGTAGGAACTGATTTCTATAAAAGAACTCACACATACCTAGATTCAATTAGGGATGTTGCCCGTAATGATCCTTTTTCAAATGAAAGTGATTTATTAAAGAATGTTCAGAGAATTGCTACTGAAATATGTGAAATAAGAGAACATAAAATAGCTGATGCGGCTGTAATGAATATACATCGTTCATATCATCTATTTCAAGGAAAACCTCAATTTGATTTAGTTGATACAACTCCTCTTAATATTACAGAAGAGGAAGAAGCCCTATATTTTTCTTTCATTGATGTTTTAAAGAATCATAGAAGAGGGATTTCTTTAGATCAACTTAATAATCATGAAATTATTAATGATTCGAATGAGAATGAAATAGATAATACTTCTGATTCAATTAATAATTCTTCTATTAATAATAGTAATGCTAATACTAATACCAATAATGAAAATATTGGCAAAAATATTACTAAAGATAATGAAAATCAAAATTTCGATGTTAAAAATAAAACTAAAGTTAATAAAGATGAAAATATAGTTAGTAGCAATAATTCTAATAATTATTCTAATGATAAAGAAAGAATTGAAAATGACGAGAAAGATGATTTAGTTTTAAATAGATTAAATTCAATCAAATCTGGCAAAATTATTAAATATGAGACTCCGGAATCTATTGAAAAACAAATAATCAAATCAAAATATCCTAAGAATAATATAACTGATATCAATAATCATAATGCTATTAAATCTAGTATAAATAATAATAAAAACTCTATAAACAAAAAAAATTTTACTAATAATATTAAAACCACTAATAACAATGACAATATAGAAAATAGAGATTCTTCTAAGAATAATTCTGCAAAACCAAAGTCTAAGATTTCTAATATTATTGGAAATGAAAATGATCAATTTATTGATTTAGATCATTTGGATAGTGATATTGGCCATTATAATTTAGAAGAAAATCATTATAATAAATTTAATTCTAAATCTACAGCTGATAGAATAGCTAATGTAATGGTTCTTATATTTTCAGAGATTAATTCTATAATTGGTGTTGATAAAAAGGTATATGGTCCTTTTCAACCTCAAGATATTGTTATAATGCCTGATATTAATGCTAAAATATTAATTAAAAATAAGAAAGGAAGGTTAGTCAAAGTATAATTTGAAAGTAAATTTTTAACAATTTTACTTTGAATTTTTGATTATTATATTATTGATTTTTTATTAATTTTTCCATTAAATTTAAATATAGATAAATCAATATATTATGATAATATCTATTATTTCAATGAAAAGTTTATTATCAGTTTTTTTATAAAGCCTCAAAATAGCATTAATGGCTTTTATTAGTTTTAAATCATGTGATTTAAGGTTTTAATGATATATTTTTCTTTAAAATTAATATATTACTGTTTTAGTAATTTTATTTCAAGATAATAAATATTCAACTTATGGTTGGTATATTGTTAGATATATTTACACATATTATCAATTTATGTCATGGAGACATACATTTACAAAATATAGGTGATTAGATGAAAATTCCTAAAGAAAAAAGAACTTACTGTCCAAAATGTAAAACTCATACTGTTCATGAAGTACATGTAGCTAAAAAAAGAAAAGCTAGTGAATTAAAATGGGGACAAAGACAATTTAGAAGAGTTACTGCAGGTTACAGAGGATATCCAAGACCATTACCAGGTGGAAATAAACCTGTTAAAAAATTAGATTTAAGATACAAATGTAAAGAATGTGGTAAATCTCGTGTTGCAACCTCTTTCAGAACTGGAAAACCAGAGTTTGTAGCTCAATAATTAAATTATTTGGAAATATTTTTCCATAATCAGCTAAATATCAATATTTGCTGATTAATTTTTTAAATTTATAAATTTGGTGATTATATGGCAAACGAAAAAAGAGGAAATTTTTTAAAAGTCAAATGTCTAGATTGTGATAATGAACAAATAGTATTTGACAGAGCAGCTTCTACTGTCCAATGTATTATATGTGGAAAAACACTTGTAAGACCTCTTGGTGGAAAAGCAAAAATAACTGCTCATATAGATTCTGTATTAAAATAATATTAAAATAATAAGATAGCTATAGTTTATTAACTTTTAAGCTATCTAATCATATTTATTCTATAATATTAATAAAATTATAATTATTTATTATATTTATAAAATTTAATTAAACAAATTTAATTAAACAAAATTTATTTAAATAAAATTAAAAATATTTAACAATAGATTCAGCTAAAGATTATTATTATGGCTTATTAATTAATAATAGATTCTTTAGCCTATTTTCATTGTTTTTTAGGTGTTTTAATGGTAAGAAAAAGTCAAGAATGGCCAAATGAAGGGGAACTTATAGTCGCTACTGTTTATAAAGTTCTTGGTTATGGTGCATTTGCAAACCTCGAAGAATATGAAGGAAAAGAAGCTTTTATTCATATTTCTGAAGTATCTTCTGGTTGGGTAAAAAATATTAGGGATTATGTACGAGAAAACCAAAAAATTGTAGCTAGAGTACTAAGAGTTAATCCTAAAAAGGGTCATGTAGATGCTTCTTTAAAAAGAATAAGAGAAGATCAAAGAACTAAAAAGATTCAACAATGGAAAGTGGAACAAAAGGCAGAAAAATTTTTAGAATTAGCTGCAAAATCACTAGATAAAAATCTTGATACGGCTTATAAGGAAGTAGGTTATAAGTTAATGGATACATTTGGTGATATATATGGCGCTTTTGAAAATGCTGCAGAAGAAGGTGAATCATCTCTCATTGATGAAGGAATCGATGAAGAATGGGCTAAAACTATCGTAGATATAGCTAAAAAGAATATTACTCCTCCTGAAGTACATATTACTGGCTATGTAGATATACAAACCTTTGATCCAAATGGTGTAGATATAATTAAAAAAGCTCTTAAAGCTGCTGAAGGAGAAGACATTGAAGTTCAATGCGTAGGTGCTCCTCGTTATAGAATCACTGTGAAATCTTCTGATTATATTCAAGCTGAAAAAAACTTAAAAGCTGCTGCTGATAGAGCTATTAAGATAATTGAAGATTCTGAGGGTAATGGAACCTTTTTACGTGAATTAGAATAATCATTATTTATATTTTATTTCTTAATTTTTTATTTAATTATCAATTATTCTTATTTACTATATTTATTAGATATGTTTTTCTTGAGTGATGTAAATGAAAATGAAAATGCATAAATGTAAATCTTGTAATATTTACACACTAAAAGATCAGTGTCCATCTTGTGAGGGAGAAGTTAATGTTATTTACCCTCCAAAGTATTCCATTGAAGATAAATATGGAAAATATCGCCGTAAACTTAAGGAACAATCATTAAATTCAATATAATTTTTTTGTTTTGTTAAATGTAGAGATTCTACTTTTTAAAGCAAATAATATTAAATATTTCTAAATATTTAAATAATTACTTGTTAATATTATTAAATATTATTAAACTAATATCAAATTTTAATTAATATTAATTAAATATTAATTAAATTTAATTAAATTCTAATTAAAGCATATTTTTATTTAAAAATAAATTTTTATTAATTATATTACTATAGAGGAATTTTCATGAAAGATACTGAAATCAATATTTTGGAAGAAATAGAATTAAATAATCCTATTTTTATTGAAGCTCTTCCAGGTATTGGACATGTAGGTAAATTAGCTGCTGATCATATTATTGATGAATTAGACGCTACTAAATTTGCAGAACTTTATTCATATCATTTTCCACCTCAAGTTTTTGTAGATGAGGATGGTTTAGTTGAAAATATGGTGAATGAGTTTTATTACTTAAAATCTCAAGGAGAAGACAATAAAGATTATATAATTCTCGTTGGCAATAGTCAAGCTCTATCTCCAGAAGGCCAATATCAATTATCTGGTGAAATTTTAGACTTTGTTGAAAAATTTGGAGTAAAAGAGATGTATACTTTAGGTGGCTTAGCTACAGGTCATCCTATTGAAGAATCTAGAGTATTTGGTGCAGCTACTGATATTGAAATTATTGAAACATTAAAAGAACTAAATATTGAAATAAGGTCTGCAGATGGTGGTATTGTTGGAGCTTCTGGATTACTTCTTGGTTTAGGTAAACTAAGAAACATAAAAGGAGCTTGTTTAATGGGAGAAACACCAGGTTATTTCATTGATGCTGAAGCTGCTGAAGCTATTTTAGATAAATTAGCTATCATTCTTAATATAGAAATCAACACAGATAAATTAGATGAAAGGGCAGAAGAAACAAGAAAAATGATTTCTAAAGCTCAAAAAATGGAACAAGAAATGATGAATAAAACTTTAGGTTCCGGTGAAGATGATTTAAGATATATTGGTTAATGAATTAAAGATTTAGCTTTTCATATTTTATATATCTTTATTTATTTTTCTTCATTCTTACTCATTTTTATCCGTTTTATTTATTTTTTACTTATTTTTAATTATTTTTTATTTCCTTTTTTATCATTTTTTCTTTATTTCTTTTTTAATAATGTATATCTATCAATATTTTTTATATTAATTGTAATACTTTTTTTATTATATTTATACATTATATTATGAAAATCATTTAGAAAATTATTTATATTGTATTTTATAAATTCAAAATGGGGGTATATATGGAACATTAATTTGTGAAATATGTAAATATATTATAAAATTAATATGGATGTTTAACTTAGAAACACAACTAAATGCTTGTTATATTTTTTAGATATGCATTTTAATATACAATAATATGTTATTTATTATCTTGATTATTTTTAATATTTACCATTCTACCAATTATTGATATTTTGTAATATTTGATGGATTTTACATATATATAAATTAATTAAATATTTAATTTCAATATCTTACTTAATTTCAATGATTGATACCATTATATCCTAATTTGAATATAAAAATTAAAGGGTTGATAAAATGAAAGGTTTAGCTATGTTGAGAATTGGTGAGATTGGTTGGATTGAGAAAGATAAGCCTGAGATGAGTCCTAGGGATGCTTTGGTGAGGCCGTTGGCTCTTGCGCCTTGTACTTCTGATATTCATACTGTTTGGGAAGGTGCTATTGGTGATAGGCATAATCTTATTTTGGGTCATGAAGCTTTAGGTGTTGTTGATGAAGTGGGTAGTGAGGTTAAGGATTTTAAACCTGGTGATAAGGTTATTGTTCCTGCTATTACTCCTGATTGGGATGATGAAGCTGCTCAAAGAGGTTTTCCTTCACAGACCACTGGGCCGTTAGGTGGTTGGAAGTTTTCTAATTTTAAAGATGGGGTTTTTGGTGAGTATTTCCATGTGAATTTAGCTGATGCTAATTTGGCTCATTTACCTGAGGGTATGTCTCTTGAAGCTGCTGTGATGATTCCTGATATGCTTTCTACTGGTTTTATGGGTGCTGAAAATGCCAATATTCCTATGGGTGGTTCTGTTGCTGTGCTTGGTATTGGGCCTGTTGGTTTAGCAGCTATT
>NZ_JAHLZE010000002.1 GCF_020148105.1 Methanobrevibacter sp. TMH8 | reverse complement strand
TGTAATTTTGAAAGATTATTTAATCAAAATTGTTTAAAAATCAAGATAGACTTAAAAGAGTATGCGAAATCAATCGTAGAGGATAAATATAACATATTATGGTGCTTATCTAAAGAGTTTTCGAAAAGAATACAAAAAAGGAAGCTCTCGCTCAATGAAATAGAGAGTGTTTTAGACGAATATTTATCGAGCGGTAACTGTTTAGTTATTTTAGATGCTTTGGATGAAATTCCATCACAATCTATAAGAAATAAAGTTAGAGATGAAATAGCCAATTTTTGTCATGTATACTATTTGAACAGGTTTATTATTTCCTCAAGAGAATCAGGATATTTAAAAAATCAATTTGACAATAGCTTTGTTCATATAAAAATAAATGAATTTGATGATGAACAAATTAAAGAATACACACGTAATTGGATAAAAGTTAATAATGCTAATGCCAATTTTGATGACTTCACAAAGAATTTTTTTGCAGAGGTAAAGCGCGCAAATTGTAGAAGCGTCATCAGAAACCCAATAATACTTGTGCTGGCCTTAATTATTTTCGATATTGGTAATAATCTTCCTAATCGTCGTGTGGATTTTTATAAAAAATGCATTGATACTTTTTTAGAAGTTAGGGAAGATCGAAAAGCAATGCTACCTGATGATAAGGATTTTAAAAATATTCTAGGCGACAATATGGTTGTTCCTAAAATAGCTCATTATAAATTTATTAAGCAAAAAAATGACATGGAGTATATATTTAGCGAAGAAGAATTAAAAATATCTATTTTAAAAGCAATAGAGGTACCTGATACAAGAATTTGGGTTCATCCTGCTAATCTATTTGCAAAATACTTAGTAAATAGAACCGAATTAATTCGCGAAGTTGATGAGGGCAAGCTTGATTTTACACACAAAACCTTTTACGAATACTTTCTTGCAGTATATTTTGCAAAAGAAATAGACGTAAATGATATAATCATTCAACTTGAAAAATGGATTGGTGATTCCAATTATAATGAATTGGCTATTCTAATTATTGAAGTAATAATTGAGAATAACGAAGTTAAGCGACATAAATCTATTATTGATTATTTGTTTGATACTATTGAACGCTATTATGATGACGAATCATTTGGAGTAAGAGAAAAAGCAATTGAATACTTTATTATAATTGCAAATCTATTTAATAATAATATGTTGCAGCCAAGATTCTATGAACGATATCATAATCTAATACTATTCAAATCCAGGCTAATACACGACGCTAAAAGATATGCAGTTATTAATGATTCCACAGTCACAATTAACTACAATATTGATTTAATTGCAGATTTATTTCATACTTACTTAAGACAAGACTCTCAAAATAATATTAGCTTAATCGGATGTTTTTATTATTTATCCAAAGAAACAATAAACAAAATTTGTAAATCTGATTGCAGTAATGAATTACTAAATCGTATTAGAGATTTGTCGGTTATTTGTAATAAATCTAGGATTGATAAAATGGATTCTTACACAGAGTCTATCATGTCAAAAGCATACGAAGCGCTTGATTATATTGAAAAGAATTATAGAACATTAATAGCGAACTCCCCTTTAATATATTTAAATGTACTAAACTTATTAATTACTCAAGATCATTTAGAAAGTATTGCTATCCTAAAAGAATATAATTTTTCAAGCAATCCATATTTTAGTTATTTCATAAATCATCATTTACTATTTGAAATGGCTTACAGGCTCTTTGATTCCGAAAATAATTATTTAGTGTTTTTGATTGCCACTATTATATGTACCAATTTTAATACAGATCAGTTTTTATATTTTATCATTAAGAACTTAATAAAGAGAAAGTATTCTCCCTTTAATTATTCTATTGAAAAGCGTGAAAAAATTATTAACAATACTTTAGCACTCTGGAACATTTTAAACGGCGATTCTGAAGAAT
>NZ_JAHLZE010000001.1 GCF_020148105.1 Methanobrevibacter sp. TMH8 | reverse complement strand
TGTTACTGTTAGTTGGATTGGTAATAGTACTTATGAAGGTTTTACTAATACTACTATTTGGGATGTAGTTAAGATAACTTCTAATTCTAGTATTATTGTTTCTAATGGTAAAGTAGGTAAGAGTTCTTCTATATCTGGTGTTGTTAGTGATGGTGGGGGTAATCATTTAGCTAATGCTCAGATTAGTGTTACTGTTGATGGTCACATGTATTATGTAACTACTGATAGTAATGGTGTGTGGAGCCTGAACATTATTCCAACTACTTCTGGTAATTTAACTGTTACTGTTAGTTGGGTTGGAAATATAACATACAATGGTTTTACTAACACTACTACATTGAAGGTATCTAAAATTGTTGTAAAATTAACTATTATTGAGAATGGTGATGGTTCTATTATTATAGTTGCTAATGCAACTTATAATGACGATGATTCGCCTGTAGTTGATTATCCTGTTGATTTTTACTTAGATAATGAAAAAATAGGGAATAATCGTACTGACAATAATGGTATTTCAACATTAACTATACTCTCAAATAAAATCAATAATGGACAACATAAAGTTAAAGTTATAGTATTAGCTGATAATCCTATCAATAATGCTGTTGCATTTGCTGAATTCACAAAAGAAAGCAATAGAACTAATAATACAAACAAAACTAGTAATAATCTAATATTTAGCGCCATTATGAAAAAAACAGGAGTTCCATTAAATATAGTTTTAGTTCTCTTATTAACTATATTTGGATTTGGTATTTGCATAAAACAAAAAAAATAAACAATTTGTTATGAGGATAAAATTATTATTATTTTTATCCTTTCTTATTCTTTTTTTAATTAAATTTAATTATAAAATAATCTTTAGTTTTAGGATTTAGATTAATTTTTTATTTTATATAATTTTTATAACTTTTTATAAAATTTTGTTTTGTTTTATTGATATATTTTTTATTAATTTTAATTCATCATAAATTTATTAATTTTATTATCTAATTTATTTATTAAAATTAAGAAAAATATTTTTATTAGAATATAATCTATATTTTCCTAATTATTATATTATAATACTTAATACTTTTAATTCTATATGAGAAGTAATTAGTATGATATATAAAAAAATTAAAATTACTATAAAAAGATATATTTAGATTAATGCTGTTTAAAAAATATAATATTTTATTTTTATAAAAAATTATATATAGGCTAAAAACATACAAATAAAATTAGAAAAGAGTATACTTATTATAAATTGATATGTGTATTCCTGTTTCTCAAGCTGAATCTGAAGTTGTTGAAGGTACTATAGCTAAATTAGAACATATTAACAAAAAACTATAGTTTTATATTGTGTGAGAACATCAACTGCTGATGATATACATGAGCAACTAAAATTTAAAAGATATGGAGTATGCTTTGATTCTAGAATTATTTTAGCTGATAATTCTAAAGAAACTCTCCTAAATTTAATTAGTAAAATTTAAATCAATAAAATTATTTAATAATTCAAATAAAATATTAGCAATTTACTAACTAATTATTATATTATTAAGTATATATTATTAATTGTTAATTAAAAATTTTATGTAGAAATTAAAATTATAATTTATATATTTTTTTTATGTGGGATATAATGGCAATTGAATTTAATACAATTGATGATTTTAATCTTGAAGGAAAAACTGTTTTAGTTAGGGTTGATATTAATTCTCCTGTTGATCCTAACTCTGGAACTATATTAGATGATACTCGGATGAAATTACATAGTGAAACTCTTAAAGAACTATCTGAAAAAGGAGCAAAAGTTGTTGTTTTAGCTCATCAAAGTAGGCCTGGTAAAAAAGATTTCACTACTCTTGAACAACATAGTAATGTTTTATCAAAAAATTTAGGTATTGATGTTAAATATGTTGATTCTATTTTTTCCCATGAAGCTAAAAAATCTATAAAATCTCTTAAAAATCATGAAATCCTTCTTCTTGAAAATGTAAGATTCTTTTCTGAGGAATCTATAAAAAAATCAGCCGATGAACAATCTAAATCGCTTTTGCCTCGAAATCTTGCACCTTTAGTAGATATTTTTGTCAATGATGCCTTTGCAGCTGCTCATAGATCTCAACCTTCTTTAGTTGGTTTTGCACCACTTGTTCCTTCTGCAGCTGGGAGATTAATGGAAAAAGAACTAAAAATAATTCAAAATGCTCTTGATAATGTTAAAAAACCATGTGTTTTTGTTCTTGGTGGGATGAAAGCTGATGATTCTATTGATGTTATGGAAAATGTTTTAAAAAATGGAACGGCTGATTATGTATTAACTTCAGGTCTTGTAGCTAATATTGTTCTTTTAGCTTCTGGAATTGATATTGGGAAGATAAATAAAAAATTTATTAAAGATAGGGATTATTGTTATTTAGTTAAAAAATCAAAGAAACTTCTTAAAAAATTTGGTTCTAAAATTGTTTATCCTAAGGATGTAGCTATTGAAAATGGAAATAAAGAAAGAGAAGATATTTCAATTGAAAACATTCCAAATTTCCCTATTTTTGATATTGGGATAGAATCTATTAAAGAATATGCAAAGATAATCAGATCTGCAAAAACCATTTTTGCAAATGGTCCAGCTGGTGTATTTGAAGATCCCAAATTTGCAATGGGAACTGAAGATCTTCTTAATGCAATAGCTAGTTCTGATGGATTTTCTATAATTGGTGGAGGACATATTGCAGCTGCTACTATGGCAATGGGATTTGAAGATGATGTCAGTCATGTTAGTAGTGGTGGTGGTGCTTGTATAAATCTTTTATCAGGTAAAAAATTAGCTGCAGTTGAAGCTTTAAAAGAATCGGCTAAAAAAATGAATGAATAATAAAGAAATATAGTAATGAAATATATGATAATGGTAAATGATATTAGGATAATTAATAATATTAATTGATAATAAATTTAATAGTTATAATAATAATTATAATAATAAGTATAATAATAATCATCAGCTGAATTAATCAGCTGAATTCTTTTATAATAATTCAAACTCTGTTTTTAACTTTTGAACAGTTTTTTTGGGATTGTTACTTTCCATAATGGCTGAAACAAGAGAAATTCCACCAATATTTGTATTGACTAATGATTCAATATTATCTTCAGTTAATCCTCCGATAGCTATTATTGGAATATTAACTGCATTAACTATTTCTTTTAAGTAATCTATTGTGATACAATCAGCATCTTTTGTTTGTGTGGGGAATATGGCTCCACTTCCAATATAATCTGCTCCATCCTTTTCTGCTTTTATAGTATCTTTGATTGTAGCTGCTGATATTCCTAATATCTTATTTTTTCCAATAATACTTCTAACAATATCTCCTGGCATATCGCTTTGTCCAACATGAACTCCATCTGCATTAATAGCTAATGCAATATCTAATCTGTCATTTATTATTAATGGAATATCATATTTTGAAGTCAACTCTTTAACTTTACTAGCTAATCTATAAAATTTACCAGTAGATAAGTCTTTCTCACGTAGCTGTACTACAGTAACTCCTCCTAAAATGGCCTGTTCTATTGTAGTTATAAACTCTTCTTCTGTTTTTCCAGCTCTATTTGTAACAAGATATAATGAATAATCAATATTTTTCATAATTTAATCTCTTCATATAATAATTAGTTTAATTTATTTCATTAATTTTAATATTTAATATTGAATTAATTAATTAATTAATTAATTAATTAATTTGATTTCATATAATTTTGTTTCTTTTAAGAGAAGTTTTTCATCCATATTATACAAATAATCGATTAACTTAGATCTAAATGTCCCAGTTCCAGTTTTTTCTTCTCTTACTATTTTTCCAGCTTCTTCACCAGCCACTCCCATAGCTATTGTAGCAGCTATTCCACCTATAAATGGATCATTTGCTCCACAAAAAGTCCCAACAATTGAACTAAGCATACATCCACTTCCTGTTATCTTTGGCATTAATGAGTCTCCATTTTCACAAGCAAAAACTGTTTTTCCATCGGAAATTATATCAATAGCTCCACTAGCTATTATAACTGTATCTATTTCTTTAGCTAATGCTTTAATTATCTTTGCATTTGATTTTAAATTTTCTTTTGTAGTTTCATCCCCTTCAGAGACATCTACTCCTTTACTTAAACTTTTATTTAAGGATTTTACCTCATCTAAATCAATAAGTTGGGCTATAGTTTTAATTTCAGACATATTTCCTCGAACAGCTGATATATTTGATTCTTTAATTAGTTTAAGCACAATTTTATTTCTAAGATTAGTTACTCCAACACCTACTGGATCTAAAACAATTGGTGTGTTGGTTTTTGTTCCATAATCGGCTCCAAGAAGCATAGCTTCAATTTGGCTTTTACTCATTTTACCAATGTTTATCACTAGGGTATCAGCTATTTCAACAAAATCTTCAATTTCTTCAGGATCATCAGCCATCATAGGTGATCCTCCAATAGCTAAAACGGCATTTGCACAATCATTAATTGTTACATAATTAGTTATACAATTTGTAAGTGGGATTTTTTCTTTAACATTTTTTAATGCAATTATAGAGTCTTTTATTATTTTATTATCATTGTTACTCATTTTAATCCTCAATTTTTAAATTTTTAATAAATCTTAATTTTTTTTATATGAAATAGCTCATAATATAATATTATATGAAATTTATAAATTTTGTATTTTCTAAATTTTTAGTTCTTTTTCTATTTCTTGGAAAGATTTCATTTTTGCAACTGATGCATAGTCCATTAATATTCTCATGTTTTTGATGGTTTTTCTTTTAAGATTTTTTCCATCCATGCTTATCATTGTTTTCCTTTTTGGATATTCTTGTGATGATTTTTCTTCAATTAGTTTTTTAATAGCTAATTTAAGAGTGATTTTCTCTTTTCTGTAGGCATTTATAATTTTGTAGATTTTTTTATTTAGAAAGAAGTCTAGTTCGTTTAACCCAATTATTTTAATTATTATTTTACTTTTTAATCCTAATTTTTTATTTAAATTTTCATTTAATATAATTTTTAGATTTTTTCTAACAAATGAATAATCCCATAAAAAGGGTTCTTGTTCATGATTTGATAAATTTTTAGTCAAATATGGTTTTATGTTTGTTTGTGGTAAGTTGTCCCCAAGAATTGGTATTTCTAATAGTTTTGGGTTAGATCTTTTCAGTATTTCATATATAAATTCCTTATAACCTTCTGGATTATTTTTTGTCGTTTCTAATGCGAAAAATATTTCGTTTTCTGTGTAAAACAGGGGGAAAAAGAAATTTTTATCTTGTAGGTATCGTTTTGCAAACCACCTATTACCACTATATATTGAATCCATATCATGTCTTTTATAAGCATCCATCCCATTTATATATAATAAATGTTGATCATTAATATATTTGCGTGATGAATCAAAGTTATTCGAGTCAAAATCACCTTTTCCGATGTAAAAAACAAGCATATAGTCGTTTATGGTTTTAGGACTTTTGTGTTTTCCTCCTGGTGGCTTGTTTTGAGTATGTGGGACATCAACTATTTTTGAAATTTTGTTAGCAATTATAACATCACCATTATCATCGTTGCCATTTACAAATGTTTCAAAGGCAATATTATTTTTTTTACATAGATTACTGAATATGCTTAAGGTTAAACGAGAATCAAAGCCTCCTGTAAGACCTAGAACTATTTTATTTAGTTGTGGTTTTAGATATTTTAGGTTTTTATCTGTAAAATTTATTAAGTCATTATAATATTCATCATAGAGCTTTTCTTTATTCTCTTTATATTTTTTTTTGAAAGATTTTGGAGCTTCAATTTTGATATTTGTATCTATAACAATATTCCCATTAATGAATTTTTTCTTATCATTTGGAAATAGTCTTTTAATTTCTTTGAATATTGTATTTCTTGGAAATTTCCTAACACTCAATTTATTGAAGATACTATCTTCTATAAATTTGATATCATAATGATTAACAAATTTTTTCTCTTTGAACTTTTCTATTCCATCTACAATTAACTTAGGGTCAGTTGATATAACCGAACAGTTCTCGTCTTCATAAAAAAATAATTGTCTGATACTGAAGATAGGGGTTTTAATAAATCCATTTCCGTTTTTATCAATTTTTATTAGTTGATAATCTCCAGTCAATTTAGAAGAATCGTTTAGTTTGTTAAAGAATTTTACTATATCATAGTCTCTTATTTCATTGTCAACATTTATTAACCCATTTACTAAAAGTATTCTGTTTTTATCACAGTAAAATGAATAGTTCTCTTTTTCATGGTCAATATGGGTGTAATTATAACAATATACAATAAAATTTTTTATTTCCATTTTTTTAAATGTTTTTGAAATTAATGTTGGAGCATTATTAGATTTTAAGTATTTATCATTAATCTTAAATGTGTTATTTTTTTTAGATATTATTATAAAATGCACACTATTCACCATTTCGCTTAATTTATTTTCTTTTCTAATATTTTTTAATTTAATTAGGACTTTATATTGAACAAAGATTTTCTTAATTTTAATGCATAATGATTAATAAATTTTTATAATTTTTTTTGCTTTTCATTAATGTTTATTAGCTTTGTAGTAATCTTCTTATAATTTTTTATTAATTTTCTACTTTTTTTATATTGAGCAACATATTATAAATAACATATTATATTATTATATAGTAAATTTAACATTATAATTTTTTATAATATTTTATTATTCATTTTGTTAATACTTTATTGGTTAATTGTTAATCAAAATAAATTACTGTAATATTTATTTATTAAGAAGTATGTCAAATGAGAGTTTAAACCATGCGATTATAAATGAGAATGGATTACTCTCAAAAATAGTAATTATAATAAAAATATTATTGATGATGCAGCTGCAAGAAGTACGTTTTCAAGTGTAACTAATATAGTTTAAATAATATTAAATAATATTAAATTATAATAGTATAAAATATAGAAAAGTTATAAAAAATATTTTATTATATTGGTTCAATAAATATTATAAAAATAATGTTTTTGTTCATTTATTTATAAATAAAAATATAATATTTTTTGTATTATTCTTTTTGATTTTTTTATGTCAAAATCTACTGAAATTATACCATCTTTAGAAAAGTATTTAAGTAGACATGAACCAAGATATTAATGTTGCATGATTTGTAATGTTTTGTGACATTTTGTTGATTAATTTTATGCCTCGGTAGCTCAGTCTGGTGGAGCGCGAGACTTGTAATCTCGTGGTCGCGGGTTCAATTCCCGTCCGGGGCTTTCATAATTTTTATAAAACATAATAGCTGTTTTAAAATAATGTTTATATATTTTCATTATTATATGATTTTATATATTTCATAGTTTATTTAATATTATAAAATAACTTTAGAATTATATGTATATATCATATGTATATATCAAAAGAAATGAAAAAGTATATATAATATTAAAATTAACATAGTATAACGTGATGGATGATAGGAACCTAAGTTTTTAAATGACTCTGATTTTGTTTCTGTATTCATTATTGTGAAATATTTTATAAATATCGTGATATTTTCAATATGGGACCATAGGGTAGCTTGGTCGATCCTTTGGGCTTTGGGAGCCTGAGACTCCGGTTCAAATCCGGGTGGTCCCATTTTCTACACCCGCCTTAGCTCAATTTGGCAGAGCGTTGGACTGTAGATCCAAATGTTGCTGGTTCAAGTCCGGCAGGCGGGATTTAAATACTTATATCATTATTAATTATTATAGTGAAGATAATAAAACTTTTAATGATTTTTAAACTTTAAAAGATATTAATATCTTAAAAAAACAATAATATCAGTATAATAATTAAAATTTCCATTAAATTATCTTTAAATTTCCAATAATAATTCGATTTTTAGAGATTTTAATAAAGTTTTTGTAGGAATTTAATAAGATTTTAATCAAAATTTATAATAAATCGAAAGCTTTATATATGAGTATTTTTATACTTTAATGATGAGTGGATTGTATCCATTGATTTTTCATTAATAATCCCTGCCCTGGTGGTGTAGGGGCTATCATGTGGGCCTGTCGAGCCCGCGACTCGGGTTCAAATCCCGGCCAGGGCGTTAAATATATATTTAAAGTATTAAACTGTTACATTTATATAGTAGTTAGTATTAATAATATAATTATACATATGAAGATAATTCATGTATATAATATTTAATACTTATGTAAATTTTAATACATTTTGTATATGTTTAGTATATTTGAGATAGTATACATATTTGAGATATGTATATTTGAGAAAGTATATTTAAATATAAATTATTTGTCGCATTTTTAATTTAGGGCCCGTAGCTCAGTCTGGCAGAGCGCTTGGCTTTTAACCAAGCGGCCGCGGGTTCAATTCCCGTCGGGCCCGTTCTAATTTTATATTTAAATTTCTAAGTTTCTTAAGACATGAATTCTTTTAGAGTCTTAATGTCTCTTAAATTTTCTTATCCGGAGGAAATATTGTGAGTAAAGATATCTTAAATCATGAACTTGTACCAAGTCATGTTATTTTATCTGAATCTGAAATAAAAAAAGTTTTTAAAGATTTAGATTTTGAAATTGAACATCTTCCTAAAATAAAAACAGATGATCCTGTTGTTAAAGCTATTGATGCTAAAAAGGGAGATATTTTAGAAATTACACGTGACAGCCCTACTGCTGGAACTTTTGTTACTTATAGATTAGTTGAAGGATAGTATATTTATTGTTAATTATCATAGTTAATTAATATTATTTGCCTATATTTTCTATTTTGGCGATTATCAACTATTATTAACTTTTTAACTATTTAATAACTTTTATTAGCTATTATATATTTATTAACTATTATAGCTATTATCAGCTATCTATAGTTACTATCAAGTATTTTATAGCTATTATAAGTAAGTTATTAAATATTTATGATATATTGGCTTTTTAGCTATCTATTAGTTAAGCTATCTATTAATTATTATAATTATTAGTAATTAATCATTAAAAATAATTATTCATTAAAAATATAAAATATTTATCATGAAAATAAGATTCATTTGGCAATAATTATTGAATTCTATATTTTTTATTTTACTGAATTCAATATCGTAACTTGATATTGAAATAAATTTCATAAAATTCTAATATCTATCTTTATAAAGATAGATATAATTTATCAATATTTAAACATATAAAAACTGATTTAAATCATATTATCATTATAATAAAATTATAATATAAAATTTATGCAAATTTAAAAATTATAATTTAAAAATTATAAATAATGCTGATAAATAAATTTATTAATTTGATTAAGTTTAAAATAATTAAATTTATTATAATGTTATTATAAATAACATAATATAATTTAATTATATGTGATATGATATTAAAGGGGTTTTGTTTGTTTTCTTTTATTGGTTGAAATGATGCATTTATTCGTATATTTGTATAAATTGTTATATTTTGATATAACCGATTATATACAATGCAATTGAATATAATTGTAAATAAAATTATTATAAAAATTTATCTATAGATTTTATTCTGGAGGAAGTCCATGAAGAGTAATACATGGGGATTGGTAGACGCATTTTTTGATAAATATGATTTGGTAGATCATCATATCAAATCATACAATGACTTTGTAAACAACCGTATACAAAATATAATTGACATAACTGAGCCTATTGTTTTGGAACAAGGGGAATATACTCTTGAAACAGGTAAAGTTGAGATACAAAAACCATTTACTAAAGAAGCAGATGGTTCAAAAAGTTTGATTTATCCTACTGAAGCTAGGCTTAGAAATTTAACTTATTCTGCACATATGTACCTTGAGATGGCATTAAATCATGGGGAAGAAAAAAATCCTCTTGAAAAAGTGTACATTGGAGAACTTCCACTTATGCTTAAGTCTGATATTTGTCATTTAAATGGCCTTAATCAAGAAGAACTTTTAGTTAAAGGTGAAGATCCTCAGGATCCTGGTGGTTATTTTATTGTTAATGGTTCTGAGAGAGCTGTTGTAACTATGGAAGAGATAGCTCCAAACAAAATTATTCTTGAACGTCTTGGTGAAGTTGAAGATAGACGTGCAAAAGCTATAGTTACCTCTATTAAAAGTGGTTTCAGAGCGAGAATCTCTCTTGAATATAGAAAACCTAGGAAAAGTGGAGTATTTTTAAGAATTTCTTTCCCTTATGTTCCTGGTGAAATACCACTTGTAATTTTACTTAGAGCTTTAGGAATGTCTACTGATGAAGATATTATCACTGCTATTTCTGATGATTTTAATTTCCAAATGGTAATAGCTGATGATATACAAGTTTCAGAAGCAGCATTAAAACTTGATTCTAAAGAGATGGAAGGACTATCTAAAGAAGAAAGAGAAGATTATTTACAGCAAGCAGCTATTAAATACATAGGTAATAGAGTTGCAAAAGGAATGACTGAAGAATATCGTATTAAACGTGCTGAAGATGTTATAGACAGATATTTACTCCCTCATATGGGTGTAGAAAGCGATAGAAGAGATGCTAAAGCGATTTATCTTGCTGAAATGTGTGAAATGTTACTTCAAGTTATTTATGAAATGAGAGAACCTCATGATAAGGATCATTACACTAATAAAAGACTCCGTGTTTCAGGAGATTTAATGGAAGATTTATTCCGTGTTGCATTCACAAGTTTAACAAGAGATATGAGTTATCAACTTGAAAGAAGTATTTCTCGTGGTAAAGAACCTTCAATTAAACAAGCTGTTAGATCTGATGTTTTAACAGAAAATATTAAGCATGCTATAGCTACAGGTAATTGGGTTGGTGGAAGGGCTGGTGTAAGCCAACTTCTTGATAGAACTAGTTACATGGGAACACTTTCACATCTTAGAAGAGTAGTTTCTCCTTTAAGTAGAAGTCAACCTCATTTTGAAGCTAGGGATTTGCACCCAACACAATTTGGTAAAATATGTCCTAATGAGACTCCAGAGGGACCTAATTGTGGTTTGGTAAAGAACTTAGCATTAATGTGTAAAATTTCTGAAGGTTCAGACTCAGAAGAAATTAAGAATGTAATTAAAGAAATGGGTATTATTCAATAATTATTAATCTTATAGATTTATTGTCAATTTTTCTTTTCTTTGTCAATTTATCAATATATTATTAATATTATTATTTTCTATCATTTTATTTACAATTATTGATTATAATTTATATTACTTTATTATTTGGAGGAGTTAGGTGAATAAAGCTAAAATATATATAAACGGGGAATTAATCGGAACTTGTGATGATCCTGATGATTTTGTCAGTGAGATGAGACAAAAAAGAAGATCTGGTGAAGTTTCTGATGAAATGAACATTACTTATTATAATGACACTGATGAGATTTACATATTTAATGATCCTGGAAGAGCTAGAAGGCCATTAATATTAGTTAAAGATGGTGTTCCATTACTTGAAGAAGACCATATTGAAAAAATGGAAAAAGGTGATATTAAATGGGAAGATCTTATAAAATTAGGCATCATTGAATATTTAGATGCTGAAGAAGAAGAAAACTCATATATTGCAATGGGATTAAATTATTTAAATGAAGATCACACTCACTTAGAGATTGATCCTTCAACAATGCTTGGTATCTGTGCAGGGATTATTCCATTTTCTGACCATAATTCTTCTCCAAGGAATACAATGGAAGCAGGTATGACAAAACAAGCACTTGGTCTCTATGTATCTAACTATGGGTTACGTACTGATACAAGAGCTCATCTTTTGCATCATCCACAAACACCACTTGTTAAAACACGAATTATTGATGCAACAAACTATGACAAACGTCCTTCTGGTCAAAACTTTGTAGTGGCTGTTATGTCCTTTGAAGGGTATAACATGGAAGATGCACTTATTTTAAACAAATCTTCGCTTGAACGTGGAATGTCAAGATCTTCATTTTTTAGGTCTTATGAGGCTTCTGAGAGAAGGTATCCTGGTGGACAAGAAGATAAATTTGAAGTTCCAGAAAAAGGTGTAAGAGGGTATCGTTCTGAAGAAGCATATCGTCACTTAGATGAAGATGGTATTGTAAACCCAGAATCTTATGTTGAATCTGGAGATGTTCTTATTGGTAAAACTTCTCCTCCAAGGTTCCTAGAAGAAATTGATGAGTTTGGAACTGTAGCAGAGAGAAGAAGAGAGACTTCTGTTACTGTAAGGCATGGTGAAAAAGGTATTGTTGATGCAGTTCTTCTTACTGAAACTGTAGAAGGAAGTAAATTAGCTAAAATAAGAGTTAGAGATACAAGACAACCTGAATTTGGAGATAAATTTGCTTCAAGGCACGGACAAAAAGGGGTTGTAGGGCTTATTTTATCTCAAGATGATGTTCCATTTACAGAAGAGGGTGTAGTTCCAGATTTAATCGTTAATCCACACGCAATTCCTTCAAGGATGTCTGTAGGTCAGGTAATTGAAATGGTAGCTGGTAAAGCAGGTTGTATGGAAGGGCAAAGGATTGATGGAACTCCATTTAATGATGATCTTGAAGGAGAGATAAAACAAGCTCTTAAAGATAATGGTTTTGAATCAGCTGGTTGTGAATCTCTCTATAATGGTATGAATGGTGAGAGAATAGAAGCTGAGATTTTTGTAGGAGTAGCTTTCTATCAGAAACTCCATCATATGACTACTGATAAAGTTTATGCTCGTTCAAGAGGTCCTGTACAAGTTCTTACACGTCAACCTACTGAAGGTAGGGCTCGTGAAGGTGGTCTCAGATTTGGAGAAATGGAAAGAGATTGTTTGATTGCTCATGGAGCAGCTCTCGCACTTAAAGAAAGACTTTTGGATGAATCTGATAAATATGAAGCTATTATTTGTGGTGACTGTGGTATGATATCTGTTTATGATAAAATAAGAGATAAAAAATACTGCCCAATATGTGGGGATGTTGACTCATACCCTGTTGAAATATCTTATGCATTCAAGCTTCTATTAGATGAACTTAAGAGTTTATGTATATTCCCTAAATTAGTTTTAGAGGATAAAGCATAGTAAGATTGTAGTTAAATTTATTAAAATTACTATATTATTAACGAATTATTAAGATTAATAATGAAATATTTAAGGAGCCAATATTTTGAAAGGAATAATAAAACAGATTTCTCAAATTAACTTTGGACTTATGTCTCCAGAGGATATTAGGAAAATGTCTGTTACTAAGATTGAAACTCCAGATACCTATGATGAAGATGGTTATCCAATTGAAAATGGATTAATGGATCCTCATTTAGGAGTCATCGACCCAAGTTTAAGATGTCGTGCTTGTGGTGCTAAAGGTGGAGAATGTCAAGGACATTTTGGTAGTATAGACCTGGCAAGGCCTGTTATTCATGTTGGATTTGGTGATACAATACATAAAATCTTACGTTCAACATGTAACTCTTGCGGCCGCATTCTTTTAACTGATAGTGAAATTGTAGATTATAAGGCAAGAATTGATGCTTTAAAAGAAAATGAAGAAAGTATCAATGATTTAATTAAAGAAATTTATACCTTGGCTAGAAGAGATAAATGTCCTCATTGCGAAGAAGAACAAGAAGACATTAAAATCGATAAACCTATTTCAATAATTGAAGGAGACTATAAATTAACTCCTAGTGAAGTTAGAGAAAAATTAGAAAAAATTACTGATGATGATGCTTATGTATTAGGAGTTAATCCTGAAGTAGCTAGGCCAGAATGGATGGTTTTAACAGTTCTTCCTGTTCCTCCAGTTACTGTTAGACCTTCTATTACTCTTGAAACTGGGGAACGTTCTGAGGATGATTTAACTCACAAGCTTGTTGATATTCTTAGGATTAACCAAAGATTAGTTGAAAACATGGAGGCTGGGGCTCCTCAGCTTATTGTAGAGGATCTATGGGAACTTTTACAATATCACGTTACTACTTACTTTGATAATGAAGCATCTGGTGTGCCTCCAGCTAGACATAGGTCTGGAAGACCTCTTAAAACATTAGCACAACGTCTTAAAGGGAAAGAAGGAAGATTTAGAAGTAATCTTTCTGGTAAAAGGGTTAATTTCTCTGCACGTACTGTAATATCTCCAGATCCTAATATAAGTATTAATGAAGTCGGGGTTCCTGAGATGATAGCTAAAGAAGTCACTGTTCCTGTCCATGTTAATGACTGGAATATTGATGAAATAAAAGAACATATTAACAATGGTCCTGATGTTCATCCTGGTGCTAACTATGTTATTAGGCTTGATGGAAGAAAAATAAGAGTTTATGATGAAACTAAGGAAGCTATTCTTGAGATGTTAGAACCTGGTTTTGTAGTAGAACGTCATTTAAAAGATGGAGATATTGTTTTATTTAATCGTCAGCCTTCACTTCACAGAATGTCAATGATGGCTCATGAAGTTAAAGTTCTTCCATATAAAACATTCAGACTTAATTTATGTGTATGTCCTCCATACAATGCTGATTTCGATGGAGACGAAATGAACATGCATGTTTTCCAAACAGATGAATCTAGAGCTGAAGCTAAATCTCTTATGAGGGTACAAGAACATATTCTCTCTCCAAGGTTTGGTGGACCAATTATTGGAGCTATTCACGATCATATTTCTGGTGCATATTTACTTACAAGAACTGGATCTACATTTACTGAAGAACAGGCTTTCCAAATTATAAGAAAGGCTAAACTCCCAATTCCCAAAAGAAAAAATAGAGATTGGGAAGGAAAAGAATTATTTAGTCTACTTCTACCAGAAAATCTTAATATGCAATATAAAGCAGAAATTTGTCAAAAATGTGATGAATGTATGCTTAAAGAATGTGAACATGATGCTTATGTTGTTATTGAAGATGGTGAACTTATTTCAGGTGCTATGGATGAGAAAGCATATGGTTCCTTTTCAGGTAAAATATTAGATACAATAATGAAAGAATATGGGCCAAATGAAGCAAGAAAATTCCTTGATGCTTCAACTGATTTAGCTATTTCTGGTATTATGAAAGTAGGTATTACTACTAGTACTAATGATGAAGAAATTCCTGAAGAAGCTAAAGAAAGAATTGAAGCTCATCTTGATAGTGCTGAGGAGAAAGTAGATAAATTAGTAGAAGCTTATGAAAATAATGAACTTGAAGCATTACCTGGAAGAAGTTTAGAAGAAACCCTTGAGATGAAAATTATGCAAGTTCTTGGTGAAGCAAGGGATAAATCTGGGGAAATTGCTGAAAGTTACTTTGGAATGGACAATCATTCTGTTATTATGGCAACTACTGGTGCAAGAGCATCCATGCTTAATTTAACTCAGATTACTGCTTGTGTAGGACAACAGTCTGTTCGTGGTGGACGGATTGATAGGGGTTACATTGAAAGAACCTTACCTCACTTTAGAAAAAATGAACTTGGTGCTAAAGCTCGTGGTTTTGTTCATTCAAGTTATAAAGAAGGACTTGATCCAATTGAATTTTTCTTCCATGCTATGGGAGGAAGAGAGGGTTTAGTTGATACAGCTATTCGTACTGCACAAAGTGGTTATATGCAAAGAAGACTTGTAAATGCTCTTCAAGATCTTAATGTAAGAGAAAATGGATTAGTTACTGATAACCGTGGAATGGTCATTCAAACCATGTTTGGTGAAGATGGTGTAGATCCTGCTAAAAGTGACTATGGTAAAGCTGCTGATTTAGATAAAATCATTGATGAAATGAGGGTAAAATAAGCTATTAATTTATGAGTATTGATTAGGTGGTTTTTGTGGAAGAATTAGGAATTGACAAAAAAATAATTGAAAAAGTAGAAAAGGTAGCTAAAAAGAAAAAAGCAGATTTTCCAGAAAGTTACATTCATGACATTGCAGAAGCTTATGTTAGAAGAGAACTTACTGATGGCGAACTTGAAAAACTTATAATTAAAGTAAGAAAAGCTTACGAACGAGCTAGAGTTGAAGCTGGAGAAGCAGTTGGTACAGTAGCTGCACAATCTGTTGGTGAACCTGGTACTCAGATGACTATGCGTACTTTTCACTATGCAGGGGTAGCTGAATTAAATGTTACCTTGGGCCTTCCAAGACTTATTGAGATTGTAGATGCAAGAAAAAAGATTTCAACACCAACTATGGCGATTTACTTTGATGAAGATCATAAAGATGATGAAGAATTTGTTAAGAAGTTAGCTAATCGCATTGGTAAAAGTACTTTAAATGATATATTAAAAGACTTTTATATCAATTATGCAGAGATGAAAATTGAAGCTGTTCTCGATGCTGAAAAAATTGAAGATAAAAGACTTGATTATGAAGAAATATTAGCTAATGTTGAAAAAGCTTTTAAAAGATCTAATAGAAAAGATAATGTGCTAGTTTTTGAACCTGCAAAACAAACTATAAGAGAACTCAGACTTCTTGCTGATAAAGTCCGTGATTTACAAATAAGTGGTATTAAAAATATCGGAAAAGTAATTATAAGAAGAGAGGATGAATGGATCATCCATACTGAAGGTTCAAATCTTGGTGACATTCTTAAAATTGATGGTGTAGATGGAGTTAGAACCACCACAAATGATATTCATGAAATTGAAACTGTTTTAGGTATTGAAGCTGCTCGTAATTCTATTATTAATGAAGCTCTTCGTACTCTTGAAGAACAGGGTCTTAGTGTTGATGTTAGACATATTATGCTAGTGTCTGATATGATGACTTCTGAAGGAATAGTTCGTTCCATTGGTCGTCATGGTATTAGTGGCGAAAAATCCAGTGTTCTTGCTCGTGCAGCATTTGAAGAAACTGGTAAACATCTTCTCCGTGCAAGTATTAGGGGAGAAGTTGATAAATTAACTGGTATAATTGAAAACATTATCATAGGACAACCTATACCCCTCGGTACCGGTTCAGTCGGTGTCGTCATGAAACCAAATAAATCAAAAAAATAATTAAAGGAGGCAGATGATGGACGTAGATAGAGGAATTAGAGTAGCAGTTGACACAGGTGATGTCACTTTAGGCTCTGAAAAATCAATCCAATCTTTAAAATTAGGAAAAGGACAATTAGTCGTAGTTGCTGAAAATAGTCCTAAAGAAATTTTAGAAGATGTAGAATATTATTCAAAACTTTCAGAAATTCCTGTTTACATTTACGATGGAACCAGTGTAGATTTAGGTTCTGTTTGTGGTAAACCTTTTACTGTGGCTACATTAGTCATAAACGATCCAGGAGATTCTACTATACTAGAAATAATGTCTAAGTAAGGGGTAGATTTTTGTGTCTATTAAGTTTAATGCAAATGAAATAAGATACATAGCTCTTTTTGAGAGTATGACTGGAGCAATGGTCAAAGATTGTATCATTGATGAAGATAATGGCAAAGTAACTTTTGTTGTTAAAAATGGTGATATGGGATTAGCTATTGGTAAAGGTGGAAGTACTGTGACTAAAGTTCAAAAAGCTGTTGATAAAGGTGTTGAAATCATTGAACATTCTGAAGATTCAACTGAATTTATAAAAAATTTAATGGCTCCAGCTGAACTCAAATCAATTAAAGTACTTCAAAAAGAAAGTAAAGAAAAAGTAGCTACTGTAGTTGCTGATTCTACTAATAAACGTATTGCAATTGGTAAAAATGGCCATAATATTGAAAGAGCTAAGTTGTTAGCTAAAAGACAACACAATATTAGTAACATCATTTTAAAATGATGTTTTTCAATATTTTTTCATTTTATCTTTATTTTTATTTATATTTTTTATAATTATTTTTTAGTATTTTTTATATTTTCTATATTTTTTAATTTATTTACATAATTAAATTTATTTTAAATAATTTTTAATAATTTATACATATTAATTTTATATATTGATTATACAATTAATTTTATACATCCATTTTATACATATTAATTTTATTAATAATATTAAATTTATTAATTGAATTTATTATCAGTAATTGAATTTATTTTTCATGATAAATTTTAATTATTAAAATATATATATTTATTATTATGAACAAAAAGAATATCAGTGAAACAAATAGAGCTGCTTGGAATCAAGCATTAGATTATCATAAAAAAGCAAGGAATAACTCATTACAAATAGGATTTAAAGATCCTAATTTCACTTCTTTTGATAGAGATTGTGATGAAATACTATTTGATAAATTAAAAACTATAGATCTTTCTGATAAAATTATTTCACAAATACCTTGTAATAATGGGAGAGAATTATTATCTCTTATGCATTTTGGGGCAAAAAAAGCAATAGGGTTTGATATTTCTGACGTAGCTATATCAGAAGCAAAACAATTAGCTGAAATATCAAAATTAAATGTGGAATTTGAAAGAATTGATATTTTAGAAATTGATGATAAGTATAATAGCTATTTTGATTTTATTTATATTTCTGAAGGATCACTTCAATGGTTTCCTAATCTAAATGATTTTTTTTCTGTCATATCACGACTTTTGAAAAAAGATGGGAAAATATTGATTTTTGAAATGCATCCATTTGCATATTTTTTTGAGAATGGATTCAATCCTAAAGATCAAAATTTTCATGAGATGACTTCATATTTCAATAAAGGCCCTTATAACTATGAAGATGGATTAGATTATGTTGGAGGAGTTAAATATAAAGCAAAAGAATGTTTTTGGTTTATGCATAAATTATCTGATATTTTAAATGCTATAATACAAAATAATATAGAGATAAATGAATTTGATGAGTATAACTTGGAAATGGCAAATAATGATTCAATACATTTTTTAGATAAGTTTCCACTTAGCTATATTCTTATAGGCAAAAAGAAATAATTTTATATAAATTTATATTTATAATTAAATTTATAATTAAAATATATAATATAATAAATCTATAATTAAATAATAATTAAATCTATAATTAAAATATATTATCTTGAGCTAAATCAAGATTTATATGGTAATTATTTATTATATTTTATTTTTTCATAAAAATCTTATGAAAAGATGGTAAAAACATAAGGTTTATAAAGGTCATTATCAATATATTATCATAATAGATATGGTTATGTTAAATAATAAAATACAATTTTCAAACTTAGTTTATCTAATTATCTTATAGATTTAATTAAGTTTAGACTATAACTTCTGTGTGCTTTTTTGTTATAGATCCAAATAATTGCATTTAAAAGAAATAACCTTTATTGACATCTTTTATTTAAAGATATGAGTGGCTGGCTTATATTTTGTATATTTATCTTATAATTGGTGTCTTATGAGTCAATTATCCTTATATTAGTGATAATAGTATCATTAGAGAAATAAAATTCTTATGATATATGATATCATCAAACCATTCTATAAATAATTTCCATTGATATATTTCCATTGATATTTGTATACATTAAGATTTAATTGATATTTAATTCTTATTTTTTACATTCAATGTTTGATAATCTAATTTGATAGCTAGTGTTATCGTTATTTATAGATGTTTGGTATTTAATTAGAACTATTATAATCATATTATACTTACTATGTCTATTAAATATTAATTTAAATTAATAATTAATTAACTTTAATTAATTAACTTGAAATTAATTAATGATTAGTACTTAATAACTGAAATAATTAATTAATGATTAGTACTTAATAACTGAAATAATTAATTAATGATTAGTACTTGGTTAATCGATCATTTGATTAATTAGTATGAATCAAATAAAATGTATTTTATAATCTATCTATTCAATATCTATTATTATATAATTTGATAGATAATGTATTGATAGAGTATATTTTAATATTAGCTAATATGTTAAAATAAATAATTTAAAATAAATTCGAAATAGATTTGAAATAAATTTTGGATTAAATTTTAAAATAAAATTTAAAATAAATAATGATTTACATATCAACTTTAAATCAATTAAAAGGATATACAGAGGAATAAATTATGCCAGGACTTTTTGCTGCAAAAAAGCTTAAAAAGAACAGACAAAACTTTAAATGGAAAGATGTGGATTACAAAAGAAAAGCTTTACGTTTAGATGTTAAAGCTGACCCTCTTGAAGGAGCTCCACAAGCTAGAGGAATTGTTATTGAAAAAGTTGGGATAGAAGCTAAACAGCCTAACTCAGCTATAAGAAAATGTGTCCGTGTTCAATTAATTAAAAATGGTAAACAATTAACTGCATTTGCTCCAGGTGATGGTGCTATTGGTTTTATTGATGAGCACGATGAAGTCATGATTGAAGGAATCGGTGGACCTTCTGGAAGATCTATGGGTGATATTCCAGGTGTTCGTTGGAAAGTAAGTAAAGTTAACAATGTGTCTTTAGAACAAATGGTTATTGGTAAAATAGAAAAACCAGTAAGATAATGTTAAAGAGGTTATTTTAATGAGTCAAGTTTTTGAAAAATGGGACCTAAAAGATATTAAAATCGAAGATTTAGGTTTAATAAATTATATATGCTTAGATGAAACTTTAGTTCCTCATACATTAGGTAGACATGTTAGAAGACAGTTTGCTAAATCTAAAGTTTCTATTGTTGAAAGATTAATGAATAAAATTATGAGAACTGAAAGGAACTCTGGTAAGAAAAATAAAGCTTACAATATTGTTAAAGAGTCTTTTGAAATTATAAACAAAAGAACTAAACAAAATCCTATTCAGATTCTTGTTAAAGCAGTTGAAAATACTTCTCCTCGTGAAGAAACTACAAGAATTAAATATGGTGGTATTGGTTACCAAGTAGCTGTTGATATTGCACCACAAAGAAGAGTAGATCTTTCTTTAGGGTTTTTAACCAGAGGAACTTTGCAATCTGCTTTCAAAAATAAGAGATCAGTAGCTGAATGTTTGGCTGATGAGTTAATTCTCGCTTCTGAACATGATACAAGAAGTTTTGCTATTGGTAAAAAAGAAGAGAAAGAAAGAGTAGCTAGAGCTGCACATTAATTAGTTTAACTAATTAGTTTAACTACTATTATATTAACTAATATATTTTATAATATATTTAACAATATATTTACAATTAAATTTTATATTTAGGTGATTGTTGTGAGTAGACGTACTAAAATGATTGAAAAGATTAAAGAATTAATGTATCAACCTAAATTTATCAGAAACATAGGAATTGTGGCTCACATTGACCACGGTAAAACTACTTTATCTGATAACTTACTTGCAGGCGCAGGAATGATTTCTGAGGAGCTAGCTGGTGATGCAAGAAGTCTTGATTTTGATGAACAAGAATCAGCAAGAGGTATCACTATCGATGCTGCGAGTGTATCTATGGTTCATAAATTTGAGGATAATGATTATTTAATCAACTTAATTGATACTCCAGGGCATGTTGATTTTGGTGGAGATGTTACACGTGCAATGAGGGCTGTAGATGGAGCAGTTGTTGTTGTTTGTGCTGTTGAAGGTATAATGCCTCAAACTGAAACTGTTTTCAGACAAGCTCTAAAAGAAAATGTTAGGCCTGTTTTATTTATTAACAAAGTTGATAGATTAATAAATGAATTAAAACTCGAACCTGAAGAGCTTCAAAATAGATTCCTTAAAATAATAGCTGAAGCAAATAAACTTATTAAAGGAATGGCTCCAGAAGATAAGAAAGATCAATGGAAAGTTGATGTTGCTGATGGTAGTGTTGCTTTTGGTTCTGCTTATCATAATTGGGCAATAAATATTCCTATTATGCAGAAATCTGGAATTAATTTTAAAGATATTATAGATTACTGTAATGAAGAAAGACAAAAAGAATTAGCACAAGAAGTACCAATTACTGAGGTTTTACTTGGTATGGTTGTTAAGCATTTACCAAGTCCTTTAGTTTCACAAGAATATAGGGTTCCAACTATTTGGGATGGAGATATTGAAAGTGAAGAAGGTCAAACAATGATTCATACAGATTCTGAAGGACCTTTAGCTGTAATGGTTACTAATGTTAGTATTGATAAACATGCGGGTGAAATTGCAACTGGAAGAGTTTATGGTGGAACTATTGAAAAAGGTAGTGAAGTATTCCTTGTAGGTTCTCATGCTAAAGCAAGAACTCAACAAGTTGGAGTATTCTTTGGTGCAGAAAGAGTTAATACTGATAAAGTTCCTGCAGGTAACATTGTTGCAATAACTGGTGCTAAAGGAGCAATCGCTGGTGAAACTATCTGTGATGCAGATAAAAAGATAAAAGAGTTCGAAGGTATCGAACATATATCTGAACCTGTTGTTACTGTTGCTGTTGAAGCTAAAAACACTAAAGATCTTCCTAAACTGATTGAAGTTTTAAGACAAGTTTCTAAAGAAGATCCTACTGTTCATGTAAATATTAATGAGGAAACTGGTCAGCATTTAATTTCTGGTATGGGTGAACTTCACTTAGAAATCATCACATACAGAATCAATGAGAAAGGTGTTGAAATAGAAACTTCTGAGCCTATTGTTGTTTACAGAGAAACTGTAGCTGGAAAAATTGATACTCCAGTTGAAGGTAAATCTCCTAACAAACACAACAGATTCTATATTACTGTTGAACCTTTAGAACAGTCTGTATATGATGCAATTGGTGAAGGAACTATTAAAGAAGGTAAAGTCAAAGGAAAAGAAATGGCTACAACCTTTATGGAAGCTGGTTTAGATAAAGAAGAAGCTCGTAGAGTTTGGGATGTCCATAATAGAAGTGTATTCCTTAATATGACTCGTGGTATCCAATACTTAGACGAAGTTAGAGAACTTTTAATTGAAGGTTTTGAATCAGCTTTAGATTCAGGACCAATAGCTAATGAAATAGCTATGGGAATGAAATTTAAACTTATGGATGCAAAACTTCACGAAGATGCGGTTCACAGAGGACCTGCTCAGGTTCTTCCTTCTATAAGAAAAGCAGTTTTCGCTGCAATCATGATGGCTCAACCTACTTTACTTGAACCAATTCAAAAAGTATTTATTAATACTCCTCAAGACTACATGGGTAATGCTACTCGTGAAATCCAAAACAGAAGAGGTCAAATTGTCGATATGGGACAAGAAGGCGACATGGCATCAGTTGAATCTAAGGTTCCTGTTGCTGAAATGTTTGGTTTTGCAGGAGATATCAGATCTGCTACTGAAGGTAGATGTTTATGGTCTACTGAAAATGCAGGTTTTGAAAGATTACCAAATGAATTGCAAAAACAAATAATTAGAGAAATAAGACAAAGAAAAGGATTATCTCCAGAACCTTATGGTCCTGAGCATTATATAGGATAAATTATATAGGATAATTTTCCAATTGTATTATTGGATAATCTTTTTAATTTTTATTTTTTTAATTTTTTCATATTATAAAAATTAAATAAATTATAATAAATTATAAAATTAAAGTAAATTTTAAAAAATAAATTCAAAAATAAATTCAAAATTAAAATTAATTTAAACTATTGTTTAGTTATAACTAATTAATATAATGGGTAAGTTTTTATATAGGAAAGTTCAAATTTAATTAAGTTAAACATTTAACTCAAATTTAACTTAACTAAAAACTTAACTAAATATTAGCTTAATATTCAGATAGAACTGAAAATATTAAGATAATATATTATTATTTAAAAATGAGGTTTTTATTATGGCAAAAGCAAAAGAACATATAAATTTAGCATTTATTGGTCATGTTGACCACGGAAAATCAACTCTCGTAGGGCACGTTTTGTTGCAAGCTGGAGCAGTTGCTGAACAGCAATTAGATGAAGGAGAAAACAAATTTAGGTTTCTCATGGATAAACTCGGCGAAGAAAGAGAAAGAGGGGTAACTATCGATTTAGCTCATGCAAAATTCGAAACTCCAAAATACGAATACACAATTGTGGACTGTCCAGGACACAGAGATTTCGTTAAAAACATGATTACTGGAGCTTCTCAAGCAGATGCTGCAGTATTAGTAGTGGATGTTGTTGATGGTGTTCAACCACAAACAAAGGAACATATTTATTTGTCTATGACTTTAGGAATTAGACAATTAATTATAGCAATTAATAAAATGGATCTTGTTGATTATGCTGAAGATAAATTTAACGCAGTTAAAGATGAAGTTTCTGCATTGATTTCAGGTATTGGATTCAAACCTTCTGAAGTTCCATTTATCCCTATTTCTGCATATGAAGGAGATAATATCTCTGAACCTAGTTCTAACACTCCTTGGTATAAAGGAAAAGCTTTAATACCATCTTTTGATGACTTCAAAGCTCCTGAAAAACCAACTAGCTTACCATTAAGAGTACCTATTCAAGATGTTTACTCTATTACTGGTGTAGGAACTGTACCTGTTGGAAGAGTAGAAACTGGTATAATGAAAAAAGGAGAAGATGTAATATTTGAACCAGCTGGAGCTTCTGGAGAAGTTAAATCTATCGAAATGCACCACGAAATGTTTGATGAAGCTGAACCTGGTGATAACGTTGGATTCAATGTTAGAGGTGTAGGTAAAAACGATATCAGAAGAGGAGACGTTGCTGGACATATCAAAGATGCTCCAACTGTAGCTAAAGAGTTTGATGCTCAAATAGTTGTTTTACAACACCCTGGTGTTATAACTGTTGGATACACTCCTGTATTCCATTGTCACACTTCTCAAGTTGCATGTACTTTCTTAGAATTAACCAAAAAATTAGATCCTAAGACTGGTCAAGTAGCAGAAGAAAACCCTGATTTCCTTAAAACAGGGGACGCAGCTATCGTAAAAGTTAAACCTACCAAACCTATGGTAATTGAAAACATTAAAACTATTCCTCATATGGGTAGATTTGCTATTAGGGATATGGGTCAAACTGTAGCTGCTGGTATGTGTATTAATATTGAGCCTGCTAAATAGATAGATGATTCAGCTTTGATTTAATTAATTAAATCAAAACTTTTTTTCTTTTATTTTAAGGAATTTTATATTTTTTATTTTTTTGGAGGGCGAGAATGCACCAAGCGAGAATTAAACTTACCGGAACCGACCCAGATAAACTTAACTTTGTTTGTGATCAGCTTAGAAAGATTGCTGAACGAACTGGTGTTGATCTTTCAGGTCCAATTCCATTACCAACTAAAAAATTAGTAGTTCCAACCAGAAAATCTCCAGATGGAGAAGGTAAAGCTACTTGGGAAAAATGGGAACTTAGAATCCACAAAAGATTAGTTGGAATTGGAGCAGATGAAAGAGCAATGAGACAAGTTATGAAGGTCAATGTTCCAGATAATGTGAGTATTGAAATAGAACTTAAAGGATGAGTTTAGCTATATTTATAACTAATTCTAAGTTTTTTGCTAATTAGATTAGCTATTAGTAACTATTATTAGTTATTATTAGCTATTTTATTAACTTTTTTCTAAGTTTTACTAATTTTAAATATATTGTAGTTTTCTAATTCAATTATATTGCTATATATTTTATTAATTATTTCAATTTATAATTATTTTAATATATATGCCGAGATAGCCTAGCCAGGTAAGGCGCAGGACTTGAGATCCTGTGGAGATTTTCTCCGCCTGGGTTCAAATCCCAGTCTCGGCGTGTTTTTTATTTTTTATTTTTTTCATTATTCTTATTTTTTTATTATTTTTATTATCTTTTGTTTTCAGTTTTCTTTTTTGTTGAAAGTTATTTTATTTTGAAAACAAAATTCTAATTAAATTATATATTTTTTGTTTATCATATCATTATTTAAATAACATTTATTGTTTACCATTGTAAAATTTAATTTTAATATTATTATTTCATTATTTCTATTGTTATTTCAAGTATTTTTATTTATATCTTATAAAAATACCTCTAATGATAATTTTATAATAATTATTAATAGTAAGGTTTAAATACAGATATTAACAATAATTAAAATAAATAATAATGATATTATTGTTAATATCATTGTTGTATTTGAGTTTATATTTTCATGATTATGAGGATACTATGTGGGATGATTTAGGAGAATACATAATTAATCACTGTAATACTAAGAATATTAATAGTGTAAGTAATGATATGCTCAGTAACAAAGTTAATAAGATGGATTCTTCCTGTAAAGTGGTTGAAATAGCTATTGGAAAGTTTTTTCATGTTTCAGATTATTTAAAAACGTATGATTCTAAAATTATAGAATTCACTGCTACAGATATTGACCCTGATAATTCTGATATTACATTTGATGATATAACTAATCCTAATATGGAAATTTATAATGGTGCTGATATAATATATTCAATTAGGCCCCCACAGGAATTACAACCTTTTATTTCTGATATTATTAAAAAAACAGGAGCTATTTTGATTATTAAACCATTATTTAATGAAGATTTAAATTTAAATTTATCTATGAAACTTATTAATTATAAAAAAGTAGTTTTTTATCAATCAATATAAGTTCAATCAATTTATTAGATTAATATAATGTATTGTTAGTTAAAATAATATTAAATTTTATATATTTGAGAGATTTTTTAATAAATAGATTTTTATAGGGATTGGAATGTTAAACAAATTTTTAAACAATGGTAATGAAGGTAAAAATAATTGGTGGAGATATCTAATTACAATTATCTTATCTTGGGGAGTTGCTGAAATTATAGCAGGATTTACCTTAGGATTTTTGATTGCTTCTTATTTTATTGCTTCTGGAAATTTTGATATAAATTATTTTATAAATTATATAATGGATTATGAATCTAATATTAATTTATTCTTTATAATGACATTTTTTTCATTTTCTTTTTCTATGTTGTTCCTATTTTTTTCTTTAAAACTTATCCATAAGAGAGATTTTATGTCTCTAGTTAACATTTCAAAAAAATATGATGAATTTTCTGGAAAAACTATAAACTGGATTAAAAGAGTAAGATGGAGACAAATAATAAAAGGAGCTTTGATTTGGTTAGTATTTCTTATTGTAATGCTTTTAATTTCAATTATTCTGGATCCTTCTGGGTTTAATATTAATTTTAATATAGGGAATTTATATTTAACTATATTATTATTTATATTGGCTATTCCTATTCAGGTATTATTTGAAGAGCTATTTTTTAGAGGATATATTAATCAAGGTCTCAGTTTAAAAATTAAAAGTCCAATAATTGTTATTTTGATTAGTTCTTTTGTATTTTCTCTTGGTCATATAATTAATGGTGGAACTGACCCTATTTTCATGGTTTCAAATATTGTTATTACATTTATGATGGGAATGATCTTTAGTGTTGCTACATTAGCTACTAATGGAATTGAATGGGCTGTAGGTGCTCATTTAATAAATAACTTCTTTGCTTTCATTATAAGTTCTTCTGAAGGAAGTTTTGGTAGTTTTGAAACTATAATTCAATCAACTAATCTAACTGATCCATTGATTGATTTTATATTTTCTGTTATAGCTTTGCTAATTTTTGCTATAATTCTGTTTTTCTACAAAAAAGAAAAGATTTTAAAAGGTTTGGATACTAAACACAATTTATAATTTTTAATTTTTATTTTACCTTTTATTTTTCAATTCATTAATTTTTAAACATTTTTTATTTTTTTCTATTTTTATTTATATATTTTATCTATTTAACTTGAATAATATTTATAAAATAATTATATATAATATATAATTAAAAATTATAAAATTATAAAATAAAAAATTGTAGAATTATAGAAATGAATGTTTTATAAAGTAATAAAATATATAATGTTTGATAATATAGAATTGTAGAGTTGTGGAATTATAGAAATGAATGATTATAAAATTATAAAAATATAAAAACTATGAAAAATATATTTATTTTGTATTCTTATTTTTAATAATATATCTTTAAGTTTTAGATTAATAAATTGAAAATAATATATGAAAATCATCCATGTTAATATTATATATTTCACTAAAATGTTCAATTTGGTATTTAATAAATTATAAGGAATCAGGGATTCAATGACTAGTTTAGAAAAGATTTTGGATAAATATAAAACTAATTTTAATGGTTTAACTCAAGAAGAAGCTAATGAACGTTTAGCTAAATATGGTAAGAATGAATTGGCTGAAGATAAAAAAGATCATCCAATTAAACTATTTTTAATGCAGTTTGTTGATATTTTAATTGCACTTTTAATAGTAGCTGCAATAGCTGCATTTTTTGTTGGAGAATGGGTAGATTCTGTTGTAATAGTAATTGTTGTTCTATTAAATGCAATAATTGGTTTTATCCAAGAATATCGTGCAGAAAAAGCTATGGAAAAACTTAAAAGTCTTGTTTCCACAGAAGCTGTTGTTAAACGTAATGGGGAATTTGAAAAAGTTCCTGGTAGCGAACTTACAATAGGAGATATTGTAGTTGTAGAAGAAGGAGATAAAATTCCTGCTGATATTATCATGATTGAAACAGTTGATTTAAAAATTGATGAGTCTTCTCTAACTGGTGAATCATTACCTGTTTTAAAGGATAGTAATAGTGATATTGGTGAAAAATTTAATGAAAATGCTATCTTAAATATTGATAAAAGTTCTCATGATGAAAATATCAGAAAAAGATTTGCTTATATGGATTCTAATGTCATTTCAGGTAGAGGTATTGGTGTTGTAATAGCTATCGGTATGGAAACTTCTATTGGTAAAATAGCTGAAATGATTCAGGAAGAAGAAAGTGAAACACCACTTCAAGAAAAAATTGCCTATTTAAGTAAAACATTAGGTCTAATAGCTATTGTTATCTGTTCACTTGTTTTTGCACTTCAATATTTCCAAGGGCATGATATTGTTAGTACATTCATGACTGCTGTTTCTTTAGCTGTGGCTGCAGTTCCAGAAGGGCTTCCTGCAATTCTTACTCTTACTCTTGCATTAGGTATGCAGAAAATGGCTAAATCTAATGCTGTTGTTAGAAAACTTTTAGCTGTTGAAACTCTTGGTTCTTGTACTGTGGTTTGTACTGATAAAACTGGAACTTTAACTCTTAATAAAATGACTGTAAGAGATGCTAGATTAAATAATCAAGAGAAAGCTCTTGAAATCTGTGCATTGTGTAATAATTCTTCAATAAAAGATGGAAAAATCATTGGTGATCCAACTGATGCTGCAGTAATGTTATATGGTGAAGACAATGGTTATATAAAAGGAGAAATTGAAAAAACTTATCCTCGTATTAAAGAGATTCCTTTAGATAGTGTTAGAAAAAGAATGACCACTATTCATGAAAAATTAGAGAGTAATGAAAATGATAATTCTTTATCTCCTGATGTAAATTTATATGCTTTTACTAAAGGTGCTCCTGAAATAATTCTAGATATGTGTAAATATATAGATAATAATGGAAACATTGAAATTATTGATGAAGAAACAAAGGAAACTGTAAGAAATAATATCAATGAGATGACAAATTCTGCACTTAGAGTTTTGGCACTTGCTTATAAAAAAATCGATATTTCTAATAAGGATTCAATAGAAAATCCAGAAGAAGTTGAAAAAGATCTTGTTTTTGTTGGGTTAGCTGGGATGATGGATCCTCCGAGACAAGAAGCTAAAGATGCAGTTGCATCATGTAAAACAGCTGGAATAAAAGTTGTGATGATTACAGGTGACCATCAATCTACTGCTTCTTCTATTGCAAGAGAAATCGGAATATTAACTGATGGTAAGGTTTTAACTGGGGCTGATTTAGAAGGACTTGATGATGACAAATTTATGGCCATGGTTCAAGATGTTCAAGTTTATGCAAGAGTTTATCCAGAACAAAAGGTTAGGATTGTAGAAGCTCTCCAAAAACATAAAAATGTTGTTTCCATGACTGGTGATGGGGTTAATGATGCTCCTGCACTTAAAAAAGCTTCAATTGGTGTAGCTATGGGTAGTGGAACAGATGTTTCTAAAGAATCAGCTGATATGATTATTCAAGATGATAATTTTGCAACTATCATTCAAGCTATTCGTGAAGGCAGGAAGATTTTTGATAATATAAAGCGTTTTGTTAAGTTCCAAGTTTCAACTAACGTTGGAGCTATTCTTACTATAGTTTCTGCCTCTATAATTGGCTTACCAGTTCCATTTAATCCAATACAAATACTTTGGATAAACATTATAATGGATGGGCCTCCAGCTCAATCTCTTGGTACAGAAGGTGCAGAAGAGAATATAATGGACAGAGCTCCTGAGAAGGGAAACATATTATCTAAAAATACTCTAATGAAAATAATTTTTGCAGGTATTGTAATGGCTGTAGGTACATTAGCTTTATATTTCTATGAATTAAGTACTACTGATAATATAGCTTTAGCTACTACAGTTGCTTTCACAGTATTTGTAATGTATCAATTATTTAATGCAATTAATAATCGAGCTAATTCAAAAGAGAAAAATAGCTTCTTTTGGATAGCTATTTTAGCTTCATTCATACTACAATTACTAGTAATTTATCTTCCTTATTTACAAGGAATATTTAGAACAACAGCTATTGGACCTATGGAATGGATATTGATTGTTATTGTAGCAGGAATTATTTTTATTTCTGATAGAATAGTTAATAGAATTGTTGGTAATGGATAATAATTCTAAAATAATTGAATTAATTAAATATTAAAAAATATCAGAAATAAACCAATAATGCTATGATTTGGTTATGTTTGATTAGTTAATTAAATAATTTATTTCAATGAATGACTTAATTAATGGTGGATTATGAATAGTAAAGTAGGTAAATTAGAGTCCAAGTTCTCTAATTTACGAGTTTTTTTAATGGGTGGAACTAAGGATTCTATTAATATAATTAAATTTTTAAAAGAAACCTATAATTCATCATATATATTAACTACAACAACTACCAATTACGGTGGAAAATTAGCTAAAGAAGCAGGATCTGATGATGTAGTTGATAAACCATTGTCTGAATCTGAAATATTGAATCTTTTGAATAATTATTTTGATGAAAATGGTTTTGATGTTTTTATCGATGCTACACATCCTTTTGCATCTCATGTAACATCAACAGCTATTAAAACTTCAAAAATAGCTAATATTCCTTATATTCGTTTTGAAAGGCCTGGAACTGATTATTCAAATTTTGAAAACCATAGTAATAATATATATTTTGTTGATTCTTTTGAAGAAGCAGGAGATTTAATATCTACTAATTTTTTTAATAATAATATTCTTCATTTAGCTGGAGTAAATACAATAGAATCTATTCTTTCATCTTCAAAATCAAAAATTGATAAAAAAAACTTTTTTGTCCGTGTGCTTCCAATTAAATCTTCTATTGAAAAATGTAACAATCTTGGAATTTATGGTGAAAATATAATTGCAATGCAAGGTATTTTCTCAAAAAAATTTAATAAGGCCTTAATGGAAGAATTAAATACTCAAGTTATTATTACAAAAGAAAGTGGGGATATAGGAGGAGTTCATTCAAAAATAGCTGCTGCTATTGACCTAAAAATAGCTGTTATATTAGTTAATAGACCAAAGATAAAAGAATTAGAAAATGAGTTCATTATTAATGATATAGATCAATTAAAAATTTCTTTAGAAAATATTTTATAATCTATGACTTTAAAATATTAGATTATAAAATATATGATTAATATATTTTTTAAATAGAATATTTTTTTTTAAATATAGTTTTTAAATAATGATTTTGTTAAATTATGTTATTTCTTCTAAAATTGAAAGAGTTTTTTTTAAATAGAATAGAGAACATTCAAAAATATAATATTTTGTTAAAATTATACTATTATTTATAAAAATAAATATTTAAAAAAAATAAAAAGAAACATCATTAGATGTTCTTTTTATTTGGTGTTTGATTGATCCGCCTCACAAACAATTATCTTTAAATCACATATAAAATTGAAAAAGAGATAGATAAATAACTCTTATAAAATTTATCACATTTTACAATTCTTATAGCTATGTAATTTAACTTCACTTCTTCTATTAATTCTGCATAGTATATAAAGGTTTTGTTTTAATTTTGAAAAATACCTTTGATTTGCGGTTTTTTTAGCAAATAAAGAGACCTTAAAAGGAATTTAATCAACATCATCAACATCTCTATGATTTACAGTTTATTTTATCAAAATCAGTTTAAAAATAGCTTATTTTACAAAAATACTACTTATAATGTCTTTTTTTAACTGAGTATATGATTTCATATTAATCTTTTCAGTGATAAATAGGGTAAAATCTATTTATATTATATATTATTCATTTTTTTACAAAAATATGCCTGTTTTCACTGTTTTTTAAATATTAAATCATTTTTATCCATTTCTCTAAAAAAGTTATATTTCTTATATTTTTTCCTACATTTTTTATAATTTATATAAATATAATACAATTATGATATTGCACATTTATTTATAAATTATATTATATTATAGATTTTATATATTATAGATTTTATTTTCATTATCCAGAAATTTTTAAACCAATTATTCCTCCGATAACTAGCATAATACAAAAAATTCTGATTAATGTTTTTGTTTCTCCTAGAAATATCATTCCTACAATAGCTACTCCAACAGCACCTATGGCTGTCCATATAGCATAAGCTGTTCCAATTGGTATTTCTTTTAGAGCAAAAGATAAAAATACTATACTTATAACCATAATAATTACAGTTGATATTGACATGATTGTATTAGTAAAACCTTCAGAGAACTTAAGTGAAAGTGCCCATCCGATTTCTGCAATTCCTGCAATTATGAGATATATCCATGGATTCATCCTATTATCTATATTTTTTATTTAATATAAATTTTTACATAATTTTCTATCTGATATTTATTAAAATATTTACAGTATTAGATTATTGGGGCATCTTAGAGTATTATATGACATTAACATGATATTAAAATTGTAGTTCGAAATATATAATAATGAAATATATAATAAGGAATAATATAATAAGGAATAATTACTAAAAATAAATTTATATAAATATATAAACAATTTACTAATAAAATGATGTTTTGGCATTAATTATTGTTTTGGCATTAGTATGATAATTCGAGAATTTCGCCCAAATGATCTTCGTAGAGTTCATGAAATAGAACATATGTCTTTTTCTAATCCTTATGATGTTAATATACTTAAACAACTTTTTGATTTTGGAACAGGTTTTTTAGTAGCTCAAATAGGGGATTATATAGTAGGTTATATCTTATTTTGGATTGTAGAAGAAGATAGAGGGCATATTATTTCATTAGCTGTAGATCAAAACTATAAAAGACAAAAAGTAGGTTCAAAATTAATCAATACAGCTATGGCTAGGTTTATTGATTTTAATATTTATAAAATAACATTAGAGGTCAAAACTCATAATAAGGAAGCAGTTGATTTTTATAAATCTATTGGATTTAAAATAGATAGGAAAGTTTCAAACTATTATGAAGATGGGTCTGATGCTTTTAAAATGTATTTTAACTTTTTTGAAGACACTGAAGATATTGATAATAATCATATTCTTGATGATATTGATAAATAATAATTTTCTGTTTTATTCATATATATTAATACTTTTATATCCATTTTATTTTTTTATTTTTTATTTTTATTTTCTATTATATTCTTTTTTTATTTCAGTAATATTTTTATAGAAATATGTTATATTTTTTCTATATTTTTTCTATAATTTTTAAAAATAGTATACTTTAAATTCTATTAATTGCAAAAGTATTTTAGATATATAATTAAAAAATAAGATAGGATAATATAATGTTAGAATAATATTATGTTAGAATATTTTATGAGAATATGTTATGTAGAATATTTTATGAATATTAATATTTTATCTAAATTAAGATAATTTCATAATTAATAAATAAAATTAATATAATTTAATATAATTTAATAAAATTCAATAAATATATTGAATTAATAAAATACATTGAATTGAATTATTTATATCTTCAATATGGTGATTTAATGGAAAAGGGAGTCAAAAATTCTGATAATCCTACTGCTAAAATAGCTTTAGAGGATGGAACTATAATTAAAGGTGAAGGATTTGGCCATGAAACAACAGCTACTGGTGAGATTGTTTTTTCAACTGGAATGACTGGATATGTTGAAGGATTGACGGATCCTTCATTTAAAGGTCAAATCATGATGTCAACTTATCCTCTTCAAGGAAATTATGGTGTAAGTGAAGAATGGTATCAATCTGGAAAGATTCAAGTTGAGGGATATATTGTAAGGGAACTTTGTAAGGAACCGTCTATGTATTCTTCACAAAAAACATTAGATGAGTTTTTAAAGGAATTTAAAATTCCAGGAATAAGTGGAATTGATACAAGAGATCTTACAATTAAAATTCGTGAAAAAGGAGCAATGAAATGTGCTATAACTACTGAAGAAATTGAGGATAGTGAATTAATAGCCCAAGCAAAAAATCAACTAAGTATTGTAGATATGGATTTAGTTCCTCAAGTTTCAACTAAAGAAATTATAACATTTGGTGAAAACAAAAAACAAAAGGCTGCTATCATTGATTGTGGTGTAAAGAGAAATATAATCAATGGATTTTTGAAAAGAGATATTGGAGTAGTTCTTTTCCCATATGATACTGACTATAAAACAATTCTGGATTATGATATAGATGGTTTAATGATTTCTTGTGGTCCTGGAAATCCTGAAAGAGTTACAGAAACAATTGATACTATGCAAAAAATATCAAATAGGCTCCCTATTTTTGGAATTTGCATGGGTCAACAGATTATAGCTAAATCATTTGGAGCAAAAATATATAAGATGAAATTTGGCCATAGAGGAGCTAATCAACCAGTTAAAGACCTTGAATCTGGTAAAGTCTTTATAACTTCTCAAAACCATGGTTTCACTATTGATACTGAGTCTCTAAAGGACACACCATTAAAATTAACTCAAGTTAATCTTAATGATAATACTCCAGAAGGATTTTCCCATGAAGAATTACCTCTTCATTGTGTACAATACCATCCTGAAGCAGGGCCTGGTCCAAATGATACGAGCTTTATATTTGATAAATTTAAAGAAATGATGGATGATTATTAAAGAAATGAGGATTATAGATGCCAATTGATAAGGATATTAAAAAAGTGCTTATAATCGGTTCCGGGCCGATTCAAATAGGACAAGCAGCCGAGTTTGATTATTCGGGATCTCAGGCTTGTAAATCAATAAGAGAAGAGGGAATTGAAACTGTTCTCATTAACAGTAATCCTGCTACTATTCAAACTGATATGGATATGGCAGATAAAGTTTATGTGGAACCTCTTACTCCTTCCATTGTAGCTAAAATCATTGAAAAAGAGCAAGTTGATGCAATTCTCCCAACTATGGGGGGGCAAACTGGACTAAATATAGCTACTGGTTTAGATGAAATAGGTGCACTTGATGGGATAAAAGTTATAGGGTCTTCTGTTAAAACTATTAAAGATGTAGAGGATAGGGATTTGTTTGGAAATTTCATGAATAAACTAAATGAACCAATTCCTAAATGTCACGCAGTTGAATCTGTTGATAAAGCTCTTGAAGCAGTTGAAGAAATTGGTTTCCCCGTTATTGTAAGGCCGGCTTTTACTTTAGGAGGTACTGGTGGGGGAGTAGCTAATAACAAAGAAGAACTCATTGAAATTGCTTCTCATGGTCTTGATATGAGTTTTATAGGTCAAGTTCTTATTGATGAATCTGTTCTCGGATGGAAAGAATTTGAATATGAAGTTATGAGGGATAAAAACGATACTTGTATAATTATTTGTAGTATGGAAAACATTGATCCAATGGGAATCCATACTGGTGAAAGTATTGTTGTTGCGCCTGCTCAAAACCTTAATGATATTGAAGCACAGCAATTAAGGGATGCTTCAATTAAGATTATAAGAGCTCTGGGAATTGAAGGTGGATGTAATATCCAATTTGCAGTTAATCCTATCACTAGTGAATATAAAGTTATTGAAGTTAATCCAAGAGTAAGTAGAAGTAGTGCATTGGCATCTAAGGCAACTGGATATCCTATAGCTAAAATATCCTCAAAAATAGCTATTGGAATGACTCTTGATGAAATTCAAAATGATATTACTAAAGAAACTCCCGCATCCTTTGAACCAGCTATTGATTATGTAGTATCAAAAGTTCCAAGATGGCCATTTGATAAATTTAAAGGTATAAATAGGAAAATTGGAGTTCAAATGAAATCTACTGGAGAAGTAATGTCTATTGGAAGAACCATAGAAGAAGCTCTTCATAAAGCTATTCGTTCTCTTGATATTGGCCTTTATGGATTTGAAGAAATTGACTTTAGTAAAGATGATTTAAAAAATCCTACTGATGAAAGATTATTCCAAATTTATGCTGCATTAAAGATGGGAATGCCTTTAAGTAAACTTCAAAAACTTACAAATATTGATACATTCTTCTTAAATAAAATTAAAAAAATTGTTGATTTTGAAGATGAAATTAATCTGGAATCTTTAAAAGATAAAGATTTCTTTTTAGAAGCTAAAAAAATGGGTTTTTCAAATGCTACTTTAGCTCAAATTGCAGGAATTGATGAAGAAGAAGTTAGAACAATTGGAAAAGAACACGATATTAAACCTTCCTATAAAATGGTAGATACTTGTGCTGCAGAATTTGAAGCTAAAACTCCTTATTACTATAGTAGTTATGATGGTGGAGATGAACTTAAAGTTTCTGACAAACGTAAAATAATTATTCTTGGTGCAGGACCGATTAGAATTGGTCAAGGTATTGAATTTGATTATTGCTGTGTTCACTCAAGTTTAGCTCTTAAAGATGAGGGAATTGAAACTATAATAATAAATAATAATCCTGAAACTGTAAGTACTGATTATGATATTTCTGATAAGCTTTTCTTTGAACCATTGACTTTTGAAGATGTTATGGCTATTGTCGAAAAAGAAAAACCAGAAGGGGTAGTAGTTCAATTTGGTGGACAAACTTCTATTAATTTAGCTGTTCCTTTAGCTAATGCTGGGGTTGAAATACTTGGTACTCCTTATGAAAGTATTGATAGAGTTGAAGACAGAGAAAGATTCACTGAAGTTCTCAATAAATTAAATATTCCTCAAGCTCCTTATGGATTAGCTATGTCATTTTCTGATGCAAGAGATGCAGCCAAAAAAATAGGTTTCCCAGTTCTTGTCAGACCTTCCTATGTTATTGGTGGAAGGGCTATGGAAATAGTTTATGATGATTATGAGCTTAAAGAATATATGGAAGAAGCTGTGAAGGTTTCTCCAGAACATCCTATTTTAGTTGATAAATTTCTAGAAGATGCTGTTGAAGTTGATGTTGATATATTATCCGATGGTGAAGATGTTTTCATTGGGGGAATAATGGAACATATCGAAGAAGCAGGAGTTCATTCTGGAGATTCTGCTTGTGTAATACCTCCTCAAACAATTCCTGAAGAAGTTCTTGATGTAATTCGTGATTATTCCAGGAAATTAGCTATTGAACTTGATGTTATTGGGCTTATGAATATTCAATATGCTGTAAAGTTAGATGAAGAGGATGAAGGTAGAAAAGGTAAGGTTTATATTATCGAAGCTAATCCTCGAGCAAGTAGAACAATTCCATTTGTAAGTAAAGCTATTGGTCAACCTTTAGCTAAAATTGCAGCATTATTAATTATTGGTAAAAAATTAAAAGACTTTGGATTAACTGATGAGATTAAAATCAATCATGTAGCTGTCAAAGAGTCTGTTTTCCCATTTTTAAAGTTACCTGAAGCAGATACAATTTTAGGTCCTGAAATGAAATCTACTGGTGAAAGTATGGGAATTGATGAAAACTTTGGTCTTGCTTTCTATAAGTCTCAATTATCTGCTAATATGGATTTACCTAAAGAAGGAACTATTTTCATCAGTGTAAAAGATGAAGATAAATCTAAAATTCAAGATATAACTGAAAAAGCTGCTGAACTTGGATTTAAATTAATAGCTACTCCAGGAACTGCAAGAGCTGTTGATGGTGTTGATATTGAGGAAATTAGTAAAATAAGTCAAGATTCTCCAAATGTTAGTGATAAGATATTAGCTAAAAAAGTCGATATGATTATCAATACTCCTTCTGGAAAAGTTTCTGCAGCTGATGGTTACAAAATTAGACGTTTAGCTATTGAACTTGGACTTCCTTATGTTACTACATTAGCTGGTGCTAGAGCTGCTCTAAATGCTATTGAAGCTATTAAAAATAGTGAATTAAAAGTTAAAGCTTTAGATGAATATATTGAAGAAAATAAATGATATATTCACTAATTCTTACTTTTATTATTTTTTATTTTAATTTTCTATAATTTTTTATTATTATTGTATAATTCTTATTTTTATTTTTTTAAGTTCAATTACTTAATAAATTAATATTTTTACTTTTTAACGTTATATTTTGTTACTTCTCTTTATTATTTTATTTTATCGTCTTATTTTATTATTTTATTTTCAATATTATTATTACTATTATTAAAATTATTACTATTATTAATATTATTTTTATTATTATTTATTAATATTTAGAAAAACAGAATATTGAAAAATTGAGCATGTATTTACTTTTTATTGACATATTAATGTTTTCTATATCTTAATTAACTTTATATATAATAGATTCTATAATAAATCTTATTATAATAATATTTATTATGCACAATATAATATTATTATTTACTAATAAATAAATTATATTCAAAACACTCCTATAATTCTTCCTTATTAATGAGAAAAAACTCCAGTTATTTTTTTAGAGAATATCATTATTTTAAAGTTAGAAAATATTTTACGTAATATTAATTTGAATTTAGGGTTTTTTCTGATTAATAAAGAAGAAACTCAGAGATTCGTTATTATTCGCATTATATTAATAACTATATTTCTTTTTGTTCTTAATTAATCTAAAAAAAAATAAATTATAGGAGTGATTAAATGCATAGCAAAAAGCTATTGAAGGTTACCATTTTAGTAGCAATATTGTTATTTATTTGTAGTTTACAAGCTGTTTCTGCAACTACAATAAATAGTAATTCTAATGATGGTATAAGTGGTGGCATAACAGCCACAGAAGATGGAGGTACTCTTTATTTGGATCCTGGAGTTTATAATAAAATAGGAAAAGACAATAAAATTACTATAAGTAAAAACATAACAATAAGAGGTAATGGTCCAACTAAAGATGTTATAATTGATGCAAAAAATAGTGGTCAAATATTTGTTATAAATGGTAATGTTAATGTAAGATTTATTAATATTACATTTATTAATGCAAATACTACTGTTAATGGGGGAGTAATCTTTAATAATGGAGGAACACTTGATATACAAAATTCAGTTTTTTCAAATAATACTGCGAGAAAAGGAGGAGCGATTTATTCAGTTTCAGGAATTGTAAATATAAATAATTGTGTTTTTGATAGGAATAAAGCAAATTTCACAACTACAGATACATATTCTGGAGCTATTCATCAAGATAGTGGAAGTTTTACAATTAAAAATACTAATTTCACAAATAACAGTGCTCTTCGTTCTGGTGCTATGAGGATTGTTGCTGGAACATTAATAATAGATAACTGTAATTTCATTGAAAATACAGCTGATCACAGTGCAGGAGCATTGTATGTTTATGGTGGAAATGTAACAATTGATAATACTAACTTTATTAAAAATTATGGAGCAAATGCTGCAGGAGCCATATATCAAACTAGAGATTCATTGTTAGAGATTACAAACACTAAATTTGATAATAATATAGGTGGTTCTTGGGGTGGTGGAGCTATATATAAAGATGATGATAGATGTGGTTTAAATATTAAAGATTGTAATTTTACAAATAATGGTGCTATTAATGGTGGAGCTATATATGCTGTAGATAATTTAAAAGTGATTGGATCTACATTTTTAGATAATATAAATACCACTATCTATGTTTATGGAGGAAATATAACTGTTAATTACAATAGTATAATTGATAATAATAATGATAAATCTGCTTTATATTTCAATAATAGTTCAGGGGGCAATCCTAATATTGATTATAATTGGTGGGGTAACAACAAATATGATTCTAATATTGTTGTAAATAATTATTATATAGCTAAACTTACAAATACCACTATTCTTAAGGATAAAAAAATAGGTGATACTATTGGTCTTAGATACTATCTAGTCTTAAATGGTACTAATGACAATACTGGTGTTCTTAATTTACCTAAATTTGAAGCTATAATAAAAAATAATGGTGTAATTATTAAAAATATATCTGATGCAAGAATATCTGAAATTTTTACAATTAAACTAACAGCTATTTCTAATAATTTTGCAATAAGTAATGATAATAATGATAATCCAGTAGTAAGTTTATCTATAATTATTAAAAATAAAACAAGTTTAAGTATTTCTACACCTACAATTTATGAAGGTAAAAAAACTACTATTAAAGCTGCAATCAAAAATTCAGCAGGTAAAGCGTTATCAGGTAAGAAAATTTCTATAAACATCAATGGAAAAACTTATATTGTCACTACTAACAGTAAAGGAATAGCTACTTTACAAGTTTCTGGTTTAAAAGCTGGAAAATTTAAAGTCAGATTTAATTATGCAGGAGATTCTAACTATCAGTCATCTACTGCAACTAGCACCCAAACTATTAAAGCAAAAGTAGATTTAGCTATTACTTCAATCAAAAAAGTTAAAACCTCAAATAAAAAAATAGCTGCATACAAAGTAACTATTGCAAACTTTGGAAGTTTAAAATCAAAAGCTACTACTTTAAAATTTTGGCATGTTAGACATGGAAAGGTAATTAAATCCAAATATGCTAAAGTGAAAGCTATTAGTTCAGGTAAAAAGATAACACTCATTGTTAAATATTATCCTGACAGAGCTTTACATAAATATTGTAAAAAAGAATGTTTCTTTGTAAATCCTAAGAAAACAATGAATGAAATATCCTATAAAAACAATTTAAAAGTAGTTAATTTTTAAATATTTAATATTAACTAGCTTTTTGACTTTTCAATAAGTACTATATAAGACCTTAGGTATCTAGGATTTTTAGTTCTAAAATTCTTTAGTTCTAAATTTAAATTTAATAGTTTAAATTTTCATAGTTCTAAGATTTTTATGGTAAGCTTTTATTGAATAGAAAAATTTAATAAATTGAAAATGGGAGTTTTAGATTTATTTTTAAAACAGATTATAATTTCTATAAATTAAATGATCTTAATTTTAATCTAAAACTCCTAAATTTATTTTAAATTTTAACTTTTAAAGTTAAAAGCATTAGTTTCTTTTTTAATAGCTTTAAATTCATTATTTTATTAACATTAAATAGCTTTAATTAAAATTAAATTAATTATTTTATTAAAAATTTTATAAAATATTTAAAAATATCTAGAATATATAGGATATATAGAATATCTAAATATCTAGAATATCTAGAATATTTAAAATATTTAAAGCATCGAATTTTAATAGAATATCTATTTTTACTAAATAATAAATATAAGATTAAACATAATATCTCTAATGATAACAATATCTAATGGAACAGTATTATTTGGTCCAGATTTAATAGCTAAAAACACAAACATCTTAATTGATAATGGTAGAATAATTGAAATTTCTAATGATGTTGTGGAAGGAGAAATTATTGATGCTACTGACTGTATAGTTTGTCCCAGTTTTTTGAATGCTCATACTCACATTGGAGACTCTATTATAAAAGATATTGGAGATGGAAAATCTATTGATGAAATTGTCAAACCTCCGAATGGATTAAAACATCTTGAACTTGAAAAATCTTCAGATAAAGATTTAATTGATTCTATGAAAGAAACTATGTGGAATATGCTTGAAACTGGAACAACTCACTTTATTGATTATCGAGAAGGGGGATTAAAAGGAGTTAACTTACTTAAAAAAGCTGCTAAAGATATTCCAATAAATCCAATCATTCTTGGAAGAGATGATAGTTTTTATGATGAAGACCCTAACTTATCTAAAGTTAAAATAGCTATTAAAAAAATTCTTAAAGTTTCAGATGGTATCGCTCCAAGTGGTTTTGGTGAAATAAGTGATGAAGTTGCTTTTTTAATTGTTTCTGAATGTAAAAAGAAAGGAAAATTATCTTCAATTCATGCAGGAGAATATGAAGCTCTACAAAAAGATTCTTTAAATAATACTGGAAAAACTGAAATTCAAAAAGCAGTTGAAGCAGGATTTAATCAGATAGTTCATATTACTTCTCCTTTAAATGATGATTTAGATTTAATTTCTAAAAATAACAAAAATGTTGTTTTATGTCCTCGTTCTAATGGTGCATTTTCTGTAGGAATTCCTCCACTAATGGAAATTTTTAAAAAAGGAATAAAACCTCTAATAGGAACAGATAATATAATGATAAACTCTCCTAATATTTTTAGAGAGTTAGAATATACTTTAAAGATCATGAAAGCATTCTATAAGGAATATATAGCACCTAAAGATATCCTTAAAATGGCTACAACAAATGTATGTATTGCTGGTTCATTAAATAATAATATTGATCTTGATAATAATCTGAATTATGGGGATAATAGTAATAAAGAAAAAATTATGGCTAAAAATGATTTTAAAACAAAAATTAACAAGTTAACCATTGAAAAAGACAATTTTGCACAGTTATTTATAGTTAAAAAATTATCAAAAAATCCTTATCTTAGTTTGATTAATAGATCTGAAACGAAAGATATAATATGTGTAATGAACAAAGATAAATTAGTATGTTATAATTGACAAATATTTTATTGGTTAAATTGTTATTTATTTTATTAACTAGCTAATATTTATAAAAACTATCCTAGGACTATTGAGGGATAGAATTTCAAAATATTAACATATAATCTTAAAAATTTAAAATCAACATATTATTAGATATTTAAGTAAATTTAAAACTTTTGTATATAAATTATAATCTGTGAGAGGGATAAAATGTATAAGAGAATTCTATTACCTACTGATGGTTCAAAGTTTGCAGAAAAAGCTGAAAAACACGCTCTGTTTCTTGCAGAGGCAAGTGGGGCAGAAATAATAGCTCTAAGTGTTATTGAAACAAGTTTTTCTATAGGACTTCCTTCTGATGATACGGTATTTCAGATAAATCAAATGCTTAAAAAAGAAACAGAGAAAAATCTTGAAAAAGTTGAAAAAATGAAAGATGACTCTGATAGTGATGTTAAAATAACATTAAAAGTTGCTGAAGGTTCTCCTGCAGATGTTATTTTAGATACAATTGAAAAAGAAAATATTGATTTAATTGTTATGGGTAGCTCTGGAAAAAGTGGCTTTGATAGATTTATAATGGGTAGTGTAGCAGAAAAAGTTGTTAAAGCTGCTCGATGCTCAGTTTTAGTTGTTTATTAGGGCTAATTCTATTTAACGTCCATATCATTATAAAAAAGTATCGTTTTCGTAATTTTATAATTATTTAAGAATTTATATATTATTATAATGTTATTTTATAATATTATTATTAAATTATATTATAAATTCTAATTTTATTATTTTAACATTTAAATTGTATAAAATTATGTTGAATTTTATTAAATTATATTTATAAACTATATTTATGCTTCTGAATGGTTTAAAATCTAGATCCGTATGTTTTAACAAATATGATTTATTATTATTTATTTAAAAGGTGTTTATCATGTTAATAAAAAAGATAGTTTCTAAAAATCCAGTTCATGTTTCTGTTCCTGGAAACCGTGAAAAAGCTTTAGAAATAATGAGAAAACAGAAAGTTTCTGGGTTACCAGTTACTAAAGAAGGAACGAAAGAATTAATCGGAATATTAACTAGGTCTGACTTAATTGGAAATCCTGATGAAGAACAAATAGCTCTTATTATGTCAAGAGATATTGTAACTGCAGAATTAGATGATAATGTATCTGAAGTAGCTTCTAAAATGATGGAGAATAATATTAGAAGAGTTCCTGTTGTTAAAGATGGAGATTTAGTTGGAATAGTAACTTCTTATGATATTGTTGCTTTAGCTATTTCTGAAATGGAAATTAATATTCCTGTTGAAGATTATATGATCAAAAACGTACCAACAACTTGGGAACAAACTCCTCTCAATGTTGCTTTTGAAGTAATGCAATTCTTTAATCTTAAATGTGTTGTTGCTTTAAATAATGATGCTAAAATGAGTGGAATTCTCACTGAAACTGATTTTATTAATGAAAGTGAAGTCGTATCTGAAACAAGTGTTCATAATTCTACTGTAGGTACAGAAGGGGACAAATGGTCTTGGGATAGTACTAGTGTTCTTTATGTAGAAAAAAATCATCTTAAATTCTCTGATAAAGTAGTTAAAGATGTTTCAACTTTGCAAGTAGCTACAGTTAACACAAAAACAAAAGTTTCAGACTGTGCAAAGAAAATGAGATCTAAAAATATTGAACAAATTCCTGTTACTGGTATTGAAGGAGAATTAGTTGGTTTATTAAGAGCTAATGACTTACTTGGAGCTCTTATTGAATAATTTCTTTTTATTAATTATTTATCTATTTTTTATATAATATTCTTTTTATATTATTTTTTACATAATATTTTTTATAAAATATTTCTATAATTTCTTATATATTTTTTATATAGTTATTTTTTACACAATATTATTTATAAAATACTTTTTTATATTTTTATAATATTTTCACTGATTTTATATATTAGAGATATTAAAAATATTTTTTGATATAATTAAAATTAATATTAAAATTAATAAAATATTTCATTAAGAATATCAACTAATAATAGATAATGTTAAAATAATATAATTCGAACTCTATAATAACATATTTATATACTATAGATATTTATTAGTTGAAATATTGAAAAACCATAGAATATTAGAAAGTATTATTTACTATTAATTACAAAATTATTATCATGGAAATTAAACCTTCACTGATAATTAAAGCCAACAACAATGTTATAATATTAGTAGCTAAATATAATCATCAAGTTGCTGAACATGACATTCAGTTAAAATTAGTCTTAGGATATTATTGGAGAAATAATTTACCTTTTGTTGAAAAATTTTTAGAGCTTTTAGGGACTGTAATAAAAAGGTCTTTAGCCCAAGTATATGACTTTAAAAAACTCACTGTAAAATTCAACATTGAGTCTAATGATGATTTAGAAGAATCTTCTATTTTATCCATTGATATAATAGAAGTAAGAGCTGATGACGTAGAATTAGAATTAGTAGGAAACTCAATTAATTTTGAAGGTATTGATAATAGAGGAGCTGTATCTAAAATGACTAGCTTCAGAAGAAAAGTAAATGAAACTATTCAAAAAGAGTTTATTTCTTGAAATTTGTTTTTTAAGATTTACTTTTTAAAAATATATTCCTTATTATAATTCTTTTTTCATACTAAAATACAATTTATTTTATTTAGTATTTTACTTAGTTTTTATTTATTTTCTATTTATTCTAAATTTTTATATCACTCTTCGAATTAATGGTAAAACCTTTATTAAAATATTTTGAGCATCTTCTTTATCTTTTACTTTACGAGCTACTATTTTTCCATTTTCGAAAAGAGTTATATTTTTTCCATCAATATCTATCATAGCTACTCCCATTTTTTCAGAACATTTTAATTTTCCTAAATTTTCAAGGTTTGGACAAGTTTTTGAGATGTCTATTTTATATGGAAGTTCATTTTCAAACATTATTTTGTTTGCTTCATCTTTACATGGTTTGTAAATTACTATTTCTTTTTTTTCAGAACTACTAGTTCCAACATCTAAAGTAATTTTTTCAAAATTAACAGCTTTTAATTCACTTTCAATTAATTGTAATGTTTTTTTGTTAAGAAGAGGATCTATATTTTCTGTTTCGATTTGAGCAGTATTTGAAATATCTCTAACTCTGAGAGTATCATCTTTTGTTAGGTTTTTAAGTAAATCTTCTGCATATTTTATTCTATTTATTTTTTTTCCAGTTATTTCTTCACCAGTTTTTATTCGAGTTGCTAAACAGGTTGTAGATTTAGAATATTCTATATTATTTTTATTTAAAAATTCAATTACTTCTTCTTTTTCAATTCCAGCATTTACTAATGGGCTTAAAATATTATTTTCGTAATTTACCATTATTCCAGGTCTATCTTCAAGTAAATCACTTATATTAGTTCCATCTACTATTGTTTCATAACCATTTTCATTTGCTGATTTTTTAATATTAGAATACATTATATTTCTACAAAGATAACATCGATCAGACTTATTTTCTTTAAATTTATCTATCTCTAGAAAATTTTGGTCAATAATTTCATGTTTGATCCCTATGGATTTTGCTATTCTTTTAGCATCAGCTAAAAAAGTTGTAGGCATTATTTCATTATTGAAAGTAATAGCTAAACACTTATTGGCTACCTTATTTGCGATATATGTAACCATTGTGCTGTCTGCTCCTCCTGAAAAGGCTATAACTATATTTTTACCTCTCATTATATTTTCAACTTTTTCAATCTTTTCATCAAAATCCATTATATCACATTTAATATAGGTATTAGATTCATATTAGGTAATATTAAGTTAATTTTAGGTTCATATTAGATTCATATTAGATTTTATATTAGGTTAATATAAGATTCATATTAGATTCTATTGGTTTATATTAGATTTAATATTAGATTTATTATTAAATCTATTTTAATTAAATATAATATTAAATTAAATTTTTAATATATTCTAAAACAGCTATTGCATCTTGTTTTTTAATATCAACACTTTTCACAATAAAATCTGTTAATTCCTTTTTTTTATTTTCATCAAGATTAGATTTATTTAAAATATTATGATAAGTTCTATTTGGATAGTAAATGGATTTAGCTATAGAAATTATCTCATTTTTTTCATCACTAGTTATAATATCTTTTTCGATAGCTTTATTAAGGTTATAATCAATATTAACAAGAGCTTCAGACACAGGTTCTCCAGTAAAACTGTCAAATGTTATGGCTACATCATCATCAGATTCAATATTCCCATTTGCATATTCATTATAAACATAACCTATTCCAATCATTCCTAAATCATTTAACTCAGAAGCTCTAAGTGCACCCATACTTGATCCACCAACTACAATTATTCCTTTATTCATAGCTTCAAGGATTTCTTTATGTCCAACTGCTGGATTTTGATGGAATACTCCGTCAATTATCCCAATAATATCTGGAGAATCGTTAATAGCAGTTAATATGTCTCCTCTTTTAACAGGTTTTCTGTAATCGGCATTTAATATTTTAGATGCTTCTTCAACAGATAAAGAAGGTCCAGTAAATATTATTATCTTTTTTTCATTCATTATATCTTTTTGTTTATGATTTATTGTTTAATTAATTTAGATTATTAGATTATTAAATTATTAGATTATAGATTATATTATTTATTTGAATTTCTTGTTTTATTCATTATATCTTTAATTGAATTTTTTCATTAAGTATATTATTTATAGATCAGACCTTTTTTCATAATCAATCCAACGTTTTCCTAATCTATCGTGATCTATTGCATAAGTTTCAGTTCCAGGAATGACAACCCTAACCACATGTATTCCAATTTCTTTTCTTGTCAAGTCTTTAAAAAGAACTTTTTCTATTCCATTGGATTTTAATTCATTTAAAGTTATTTCTATATCTTTTTTAAGGGATTTTGTGCTTTTATCTTCTATATCTGCAATATCAATTATATCTTCTTCAGCTTCATCATCAAAATAATGACTATTGATTTTTTTCATACGGATATATCCAGCTTTTCGCATGAAAACAGCCCGAGATGTATCTTCCCTTGTTCCATGAATTTGAGTAGCTCTGCTCTGTGCAACTTCAGTTAAAGCTCTAAGAACTGCAATCTCAGGATTTAAGTGTGTTCCAACTCCAAGAGTTAGTAATGCAGGATCTTGAAGTATAGTGTCATCAGCTGTAGCTGCAATAGTTGGAATATCAATATCAGCTGTTAAATCCATAATTTTTATATCAATAGATTCTTTTTTGAACTTTTCAAGTAGACTATTAATCAATGGATTTTCTATAGTATCTATAGCTATTTCTCGTTTATTTTTCTTTGTTAGCTCAAAAATACTCCATGCATCTCTTTCAATCACTTCTAAGGTTCCATGAAGAACTGCTTCTTCTAAAACATTTCCAGAAGCTAATCCATTTGTATTTCCTTTAAAAATAGCAGTTGCACCATCATCCTCATTTTTTACAGAATTTGAATTGTTTTGAACATATTTAGAGTTATTTTTTGGAATATATGGGTGATAAATGGCATTGGATGGGATATAATATTCTTCTTCACTAAATATGTCTGTAGCTGAAGTCCATTCTAACTTATTTTCTTTTTCAAAATCTAAATCTTTAACTTCATTTGATAAAATTAAGTCATTAGGATGAATAAATTTTTCATTATTCATTTCTTGAACAGTAGCTATTTTTGAATTAGTTTCATCTATCTCTTGTTTTTCAGCAGAATATCTTTCAAATCCTTCCATCATAGCTGATACTTTTGCTTGTTCTTCTTCAGCCCCTTTTCCAGCATATATGCTCACTCCGCCATATTGTGCAGTTGGCCTAATAGCTGAAAAAACAGGAATTCCTACTCTATCTAAATAAGTTATGTCTGTAATACGAGTTATACCTGCAATTTTTAGCTTATTTTCATATTTAGCTAATGTTTCAGAAGGTTCGATAGCTCGATGGGTACATGAAAAATAGTGAATTGGAATATCAGAAAACATTTTATCTCCATTATTAATTATGGATTTAATATAATTTATAATTTAAATAATTTATATAATATATTAATAATTCATACAATTAAAAATTCATAAAAATAAAAAAATAAAAATATTTATTAAAAGAAAACTCCTGTAAATGAGAAATAAACCATTATTCCTGCTACTGCAGCTACTGATAACCAGATTAAAGGATTCCATCTAAATATTTTAGCACCATCTAAAATACTGAATGGTATTAAATTGAACAATGCTAAAAACGCATTAATTGAGAAACCAAGCATACTAGTTTCGAACAATATAGTTACCCATTCTGGACTTGCTATTATTGGACTAAATAATCCTGGATTAGTCATTCCTAACCAAAGAGCTACAGCTAAAAATATCAGTGATAATAATATATTTGTTAAAGGTCCAGCTATAGATATTATTCCATTTTCACGGTCAGTCATATACTGGCCATAAATATGAACTGCTCCTGGGGCTGCAAATATAAATCCAAATGCTGAACTAATTAAAGCAACAAATAAACCAGGGGTCCAAGTTTTATATTCTGCCCAATATCCATATCTCATAGCTGTTATCTTATGAGCTATTTCATGAAGTATGAAACCTAAACCAACTCCTACCATAACCATAGGCAATATATTAATCAGTGCTGTAACATCTAAGCGTGAATAAAGTATTGAAAAGGCTAATGATATAACAAAGAATGATATGAATAAGTCTCTTATTTCATTAGAACTAAATTTAAACATGTTATTATCATTGATACTTAAGGGTTATATATTTTTTGTAATTATTATACTACTTTTTTGATTGGATTATATTTTGTTGAATTTAATTATAATTGATATTATTATTAATTTACAAAATTACATCATTTTATAAAAATTTCTTCATATTCATATATATTTATATATTCATAAATATTCTGATATTCAATTAAATTCTTTATATAAAAATATTCATATATATTCAATTATATTCTGATATTTAATTATATTTTTTATATAAAATTTATATATAATCAATGAAATCATAAAATATAATCATTAAAATCCTAAAATACTAATATTATCGATTCCAATATATTAATATGGATAATATTATCAATAAATCAAATGGAGATAAATCAAATAAGTTTAAAAAATCCAGTAAATCCAATGAACATGATGAACCTGAGGAATTTAATGGATTTGCTGAATCTAATGAGATGGATAATTCTAAAAATTCTACAACTTGTGAATTTTCTATTGATAGTAGCTATGGAGATTTAATAGGTGAAACAAAATATTGGGAAATATTTTTGGCTCCTTCTCAAAGATATTTGGGAACTTGTGTTATAAGTTTAAAAAGGGAAGTTGGGGATCTTAAAGACTTAAAAACTGAAGAATGGGATGATTTTGGATATTTAGTTGAAGCTATGGAGTTAGCTAATAAAGAAACATTTAATGCTGATTTATTCAACTGGAGTTGTTTGAAAAATTCAGTTTTTAGAAAGGATAATCCAATGCCACATATTCATTGGCATTTTATTCCTAGATATAAAAATCCTGTTGTTTTTGAAGATTTAGAATTTGATGATCCTGATTTTGGATTCTTTGCAAGAGCTATTACAAAGAAAATCCCTGAAAATGTACGGACTAAGCTAATGAAAATATTAAGTGATCATTTATATTTATAATGTATATCTGTGATGTATATTTGTTGTATATTTGTAAATTATGTTAATTAAAATATTAAAAGATCATTTATATTTATTCAGTTATATTTATTAATCTATATAAGGTGTCTACTTTGAAAAATAATCCTAAAAATTATCTTATTAATGAAAATAATCTGGAAACTAGTAAAACTACTGAAAAAAATGTAGATAATAGAATAAATAATGTATTAAAAATCATGAATAATGAAAGATATGATGGAATGATTATAGCTCAATTCAATAATATAAATTATCTTTCTAATTATAATCCTAGTAGTTTTGCAATTTGTCTTTTAAAAGAAGATCCTATTATTTTTACAACATCTTTGGATAAAGAACTAGCTGAAAACACATCTTATCTACCTGTTAAAGAATTTAAATCTCTTTCGGATTTGAAACAAGTATTTAAAGAAGAAAAACTCAAAAAGATAGGTATTGAAGGAAATCTTCCAATTGCATCATATAAAAAACTTGAATCTGATAAATCAAAAAAAGAAGATTGGGATTTATCTATTGTTGACTTTTTAGAAAAATCTAGAATGGTTAAGTTTCAAGATGAGCTAAATAATATAAAAGACGCAACAAAAATAGCTCATAAATCATTTTTAGAACTAGAAATTCGAGAAAAACAAGAAGAAAAAGTAACTGACTGGGAAATAGCTTATGAACTTGGATATTTAATGAGAAGTAATGGAGCTAGTGAAGAATCATTTGAAACTATTGTAGCTACTGGTCCAAATACATCTCTTCCTCATGCAAGATCTGAAAACAAAGAACTTGGTAATATTGTATTAATGGATTGGGGTAGTAAATATAATGGTTATTGTTCTGATACAAGTCGTACAATGATTGATGATAAAAACGAAAAACAAAAAGAGATTTTTGACATAGTTCTTCAAGCATATAATGGTGCTATAGCTGGAATAAAACCAGGGATAAAAGTCTGTGAAATTGATAAAATAGCTAGATCTATTATTGAGGAGTATGGATATGGGGATAAATTTATTCACTCTACAGGCCATAGTTTAGGTTTAGATATTCATGAAAGTCCTAGTGTTTCCAAAAAAGACCAAACAATTCTAGAAAAAAATATGGTTATAACTATTGAACCTGGAATCTATTTAGAAGGAGAATTTGGTGTTAGAATAGAAGACACTATAATTGTTGGTAAAAATAAAGGAGAAATTATTGGAAACCTCTCATATAATATTTAATAAATATATATTCTGTTTATTTTTGTTTATTTTATTTTTATATATTTTTTCTTCATTTAATAGATAAATGTAGCTATATTATAAGTTATATCATCTTATTTTATTTTTTATATTTTTCATTAACTATTTTCATTATTATTTTACTTGTCAATATTTTTATAGGAAAAAATATATTACAAAATCGATATATTTATATAGGTTTTTATATAAATAAATTGTATAGTAAAAATTGTATTACAATTTTCGAATATATTTGATGATTTTATTGGTATTTTTTTTAGTTCGTTTAACCCAGGTTAAACGATACGTTTTTGGATTTTTAACCTCTTTTTTGAACTTTTTTCATTGAGTTTTACATGTTTTGTGTTTAAAATATATGGAATATTAATACTTTTTTTTATTTTTATAATATTTTTGTATCTATTTTAAATGATTTATTGTTCTCTTTTGATTGTTTTGTAACTTTTTTTCATTTTTAGTACGTTTAACCTGGGTTTAACGAAGTAAATTTATCTTTCTTAAAATAAGAATTTATTAATCATGAAAAAATTAGCCGATATTAAATATTTGTGTAATTTTTTCATGATTATATAAGATTGGATGGAGTTATTATGCAATGATTTTTGAGTAAATGCTCTTTTTTAATGTATAATTATAATGGGAGATAGCTTATGGCGAGTTTTATTGTAATATTATGCATTATAACTGGTTTTAGTATAATCAAAAAAATTTGTAAATGTGATTTATTGAAAAGGATAAATGTGTTTTTATTAAGAATTTTTTAGATAATTATCACCCCATCTCTTAAATTTTTTTTTTAGGGACTACTTTATTCTTTTTTTATCACATTTTTAGAAATTCGAAAAAATTAATCCCTTAATGGGGAGGTGAATAAAATTTTAAAAAATAAGAAAATTATAACCTATACTTTAATCATGGCTAGTATTATTTTATTAGCTGTAATTAGTTTGCAAGCTGGTTTTGCAGCTACTACAAGTATCAATAACACAACTTCTGGTGGAATAAGTGGTGCATTAAGTAGTTCAAACCATGATGACATAATAGAATTGGATGAAGGAACATATGTGGGTAATAACAATACTAACATGACAATTAATAAAAATATAACAATTCAAGGTAAAACTAAAGATAAAGTCATACTCGATGCACAAGGACTATCAAGAATATTTACAATAAATAACAATCTGAATGTGACTTTCATAAATATAACATTCATTAACGGTAACAATACTGGAGATGGTGGAGCGATAGGTAGCTCTTACTTAACTTCAACAGTAATGACATTTACAAACTGTACATTCAGAGATAATCATGGAACTAATAATGGTGGTGCTATTTACAGTGGTGGTGGTACTGTTAATATTAACAATTCTACATTTATCAATAATACTTCAGAACGTAGTGGTGGTGCAGTATACTTTTTCATTGGTAGCGTTTTCAACTCTAACTTTATAAATAACAGTGCTAGTATTGATTCAGGAGCTATTCATTCAATAAATGAAATTTTTGTAGATAATTCTACTTTTGCAGGCAATAATGCGTCGACTGCTGGTGCAATATCTCTTACTAGGGGTAATATTAATAATTCTATTTTTGATAATAATTCTGCTGATGGTGTTGGTGCAGTTTATCTTAAGGGTGTTGATGCAATAATTTTTAATTCAACTTTCACCAATAATAAAGCAAAAAACTCTACAGCTGGAGCAGTGGGTATGACTGGTACTAATAATACTCTCATTAACTGTACATTTCATAATAGTAACGCATATACAGCGGGTGGAGCAGTAGCCCTTGGTGGCATCAATCATAGCATAATTAATTGTACTTTCAATGATAATCATGCAGAATCTGGTGGAGCTATTCGTAGTAGTGCTGGTGCTGATTCTAATATTATTATAGATGGATCTACTTTCATAAATAACTCAGCAACTTTAGGTGCTGCTATCTGTGCTTATGGTACTGTTACTATAATTAATAATAATATTATGGATAATGTTGGTGATGGTATTTATAGTGAGGGTAATTCCATTATAAATAATAATGAGATTATTGATAATAATGGTAAAGGTGTTTTTAATGATGGTAATGCTACTTTGAATGATAATATTATTACGGGTAATACTGGAGGTAATGTTGTTAATAATGGTGATTTATCTGGATTAGGAAATACTATCGATTATCAAACTAATCTAACAATAATTAATACTATTGTTTCAGCTAACAGAGTCACTACAATAGTGAAAGCTATTGATCATTTGGGTAATGTTATTGTTGGTGCAACAATTAATTTCTATGTTAATGGAAAATTAGTAGGATCTGCAATAACCAACAACGAAGGTATTGCACAATTCACTTATACAGCTAATGCAGGATTACAAAACATCGTAGCATTTATGTCTGAATTTAATGGTACAAATGATCTTGCAACTACTACTATTCATCTTGCAGCTAACACCAGCACAAGTGTTAATGTAGTATTAGAAAAGGGTACTGTTATAACTGTTTCTGCACTGATTATTAATGAAGGTAGGAAAACTAACATAAAAGTAACTCTAAAAGACATAAACGGAAATATACTCAAAAACAAGAAAATTTCATTAAAAATTAATGGAAAAACATACACAGCTATAACTAACAACAATGGAATAGCTGTATTTAAGATAGCTGGTTTAAAAGGCGGAAAACACACTTTAATAGCTAAATTTGCAGGAGATAATAACTACAAATCATCGACAACAAAAGCAGTACAGAAAGTCATTTCTAAATCTAATTTAGGAATTGTATCAATCAAAGAATTATCTAATAAAAGATTATCTACATGTAAAGTTACAATAGCTAACAAAGGAAGTTTAAAATCTAAAGCTACTGTTCTATCTCTTTATCATATGAGAAAAGGAGTTAAAATCAAAACCAAATATATCAAAATCAAATCAATAGCTCCAGGAAAGAAAATATCAATAATCGTCAGCTACTTTCCAGACAAAGCAAACCACAGATACTGTATAGCACATTTCCAAGTAGACCCAAAAAACAAAAACAAAGAAATAATATTAGCTAACAACAAAAAATCAATTAGCTTAAAACACTAAAAAACAAAACAATTAAAGGATAAATTAAATCTTTTATCCTTTCTTATATTTTTTTATTTATTATTTTTATTTTTTCTTATTTCCTCTAAAAAACTAATTTTAACTTTTTATAGCTTTTTCTAAAGATTTTTTACAATTGAAATTGAACTGATAGTATGCTATCTTTTATATATAATTTATTTTATATTAATAATTACACTAAGATTACATTGTTTGGTTAGCAAAATTAAAAAATTATCTAAAAAATAATAGTTAAAAATGGCTGAAAATATGGATTTGATAATTTATTACTATGATATAAACAAATAGTAAGACTTTTATTAAAAAATAATCAAAGAATAATATTAGATAATGTATGAGTCATAATACTCAAAATTATCCACATAATAATTATTGGATAAAAATAAGATAAGACCCTACATTCTAATAGCATTCAACGATTATTAGTATGTAAAAAAGAAGTATAAAAACTTATGGGTCTTAGGTGATGAGATCTATGAAAGAAAAAATTAGTTTAGCTTCTTATTTATTTTGGTTAGAAAATAAAACAACTAGAAAAATAGAACAATTAGACAATATCAATCGTGAAAATAAGGATGTATTTGGAGAAAAAATTGAAAATGATTTTCTGAAAATTTTGATTGATTTTTTGAACAATAATAAAGAATTTTCAGACAGCATTAATAAAAAAGATCTGGGTGTAGAAGATGTCTCTTTTGAAGAACGCATTTGCTTTGGAAGAGTTTATTATGGTACTTTTGGAAAGAATTGGAAAGCAAAGCATGTTGAAACTAAAAAAACACAAGATATGGATAAATATACTTCTCCTGAAGAACCATTTTATTATTTGTTTTTAATTCCAAAAAATTCAAATAAAGGAGTAGCATTATTTGAAAAAAAAGGTAGATTAGAAATTAAAGAAACTTTTCAAAGATTTTTATATAGGGAATTGGTTAAAATAGAGTTGAATAATTTGGATTTAAAGTTTGAGGAATTTTTGCCAAAAGAAGTCATTGTTGAATATATAAACAAGGGAAGGATCATGTCTTTAAATTTCTTAAATATCCCATCACATAATAAAAATCAAGAAAATATATTAAATCATCATTTAGATAAAGTAAAGGGAGAAATTTCGTGTTATTTCAAAATAGAAAAAGGATATAGCGATTATGCTAAAAAATTCATGGAAAAGTTAGTTGGTGTTGGTTTGGATGATAAAAATACAGATTTTTTAGGAATAAAAGATATGAATGTGAATAATACAATAGTAGATGTTAAAGTTGGGAAATCAAGAAGGAAGTTTCGTGTGGATGGAGAAGCAACAAAACCATTTATGGATATTACTGATGATATAGATGAAGATGATGGAGGGCACCCTAAATTTGAAGATATTCATGGAATAGCTAAAGATTATGCAATGGAACTAATGAGAATATTTAAAGGAGGATATGAATAATTATGGCGTTTGAAAGAATAACTCCACAGTATATTATTAAAGCACATTTAGATACAATTAGAAACAAGGATACTAATAAACTATATTGTAGCGATATTTTTTTATTATTTATATTGCCTTTAATTATTAGTGTAATTTTGATAGATTTTAATATTTTAATTGAAAAAGAAATGTCAGAAACTTTATTGACAATATTAGCAATTTCAACACCATTGCTTTTTAGTGCTTTAATACTCTTATTCGATATGGCACTAAATATACTTGATAAGAAATTAATAGATAAAGATGTTAAACTTCATGTTATTAATGATACTTTAGATAATATTTCTTTTATTATATTTTTATCAGTGATAATTATAATTATATTGGGGGTGTATTTGTTGCTATGGAATAATTTACATATAAATTCGGATAATATAGGGGATTATAAGTTTTTAATTCAAGTTTTCACATTTTTTACATATTCCTTAATTGGAATGTTTCTCTTAAATTTTTTAATGATATTGAAAAAATCACATATATTAATAGGATCATTTTTTCCACATAATAATGATTAAAATAAGTTAGTAAAAAAATAATAAATCATAAGCTACAAAGGAATGATAATCAAATTAGTAAAAAAAAGAGAAATAAAGTTTTTAAACGAGATAATTATCAATGTAAGCTATGTGGAACAACTAAGAATTTAACTGTTGATCATATAAAACCAAGAGCCAATGGTGGAACTAATGATTTGAATAATTTACAAACATTATGTTGTAGCTGCAATATTAAAAAAGGTATTGAAGAAAAAGATTATACAGATTTTAAAAGACCTTTGATTAATAAAGATTGATTATATATGAATCATATTATAATTAAATTAAAAAAATGTAAATGGTGTGGAAAAGAATTTATTAAAAAACATAATAGGGAAGAATATTGTAGCACAGAACATAGGAAATATGCAAGACAAGAGCAATTGAGAATAAATTCTAGAAAATTTTATCATAAATATAAAGATTTAATGGATGAAGAAATAAAATGGGGTTTAGGGTCTGTTTTTTTATCAGCTCATAGGAATAATAACTTTGTTTCGGAATCATTAGCAATAAAACGTGAAAAACAAAAATTAAATGTTGAATAAATTTTTAATTTTATATTTTTACAGAAATATTAAGTTAATTATTAAGTAATAGTTAACTTAAAAACTAACTCCTGTAAATACTATTCTTGGAGGATGTGTGTATTCGTAAATACTGAATTGAGCATCTAATCCTGCATAAAAATTATCTATAATTCCTTGTACATTTTTTAAAGTTTCATCAAAAGTGTTTAAAAATTGAGCACTATAAACTCCATTAAAGACAAGCCCTAAATAATGGTGACTCTCATGGAAAGCCTGAACAACCCCTACGATTTGAGCAGGTAGAGGATATAAAGTTATACCTAGAATAGCTTTTTGATATTGGAGAGATATATTGAGTGCATTAATAAATTCGGGAGATATCTCATAATTTTCTACAATATCTCCAACCTCTAATCCTTTTTTTTCTATTATTTTTTCAAAGACTTTAAATTCTATATAATTTGCTCCTTTTTCTTTTGTTTTTTCAAATTTCCCCATGTTTTTATCAAATTTCCATGTTTTTCTACTAAACAAACCCATTTTTAATCACCTAACTTTTCAAAATAGTCTTTATAAAAATTATTTAGTACCTAAATAACTGTTAATAATCTTTTTATAGAATTAATTAAATTTTAGAATATCCCAATAATACTAATTATAAAAGTATAAGATAGAATACTTTTCTGTTATTTATATTTTTTTAACTATTTATTTTTTTTCTAATTGATTAGAGTATATATTGAAGTTAGTATTTTAATTAATTTTGTTTAAAATGAAATTTAATAATATTACAAAATGTCCGAAATGCGGTAGCTCCGAGATTGATATAACATATAATCACCAAATCGGACGATTTACTCTAAGTTGTTTTGATTGCAATACTTATCATAAGATAACACCTAAACAAGCTGATATTAAATGTCCTAGATGTGAAAGTAAGAATATTTCTTATGAAGAGATTGAAACTGTTTGTGAAGATTGTGGATTAGTTTTACAAGGAGTTCCTCCTGTTTATGTTGGTTATACTAGAGTTGTTTTTGATTTTGGATTAAAATTATGAGTAGTTCGATGAATAGGAATTAAATATTTATTTTGGCGTGTTTTCAAACTTCGCTTAAATGTTCTATATTCTCCCAAGATTTTTTTATTCATCGAACTACTCATAGCCATATGGTTAAAAATACCTTAATGAATTTAAGTTGTTTGTTTAGTCTTTTTCAATGATAGATTAATGTTTTTGTGGAGATTAACATTAATCTATTTAAAAGACTATTATTATAAATGGTTCGATGGAATGGAGGTTTGATACTTTTTTCCTCTTAAGCCATCGAACTATTTATAGTGATAATTTTATTATTTTTTATTGCAGCTACATTAACTGATATTATATATTTTTTATTTACATAGTATTACTTTTTTAATTGTTCATTTATATATAAAAAATAAAATGTCTGTGTTTTTGTCTGAATAGTAATACTTTTTATTATTTTTTATGAGGTGTTTTTAAATGGATTTAATATTAATTGTAATAGCTAGTGTAATAGCTATATTAGTGAGGATTTGGATTGAAAAAGGATATATAATGCCTAAAATATATGTTAAAGATGGAGTTACTTATTTTCAACTTAATATTATAGGAACTGTATTCACTGCTTTAATATCGGTTTTTGTTTTATATCAAGCTCAGCCTGAATTATTTGGTACTTTTTTAGGAGCTTTAATAACTGCTTATACAATACATTTATTAGATAATGTTGTGACTAAAGCTATTCCTAATAGTGAGGGTGAAGATGAAACATGATAACTCCACATTAGAACCATTAACAACATTAATACCTTATAGAAGGAGGGTTTGGATTACAGGATTCCTAAAAACAACAATCAACAGTGGCCTTATAGCTACTGGAATAGTAAGCATATTTGCAGGAATAATTGACCACCCCCTATTAAGAGGTTATCATGAAATTGGAATAATAGTAGGATCAGTAGCAATAGGATTAGCTATTATAATTATATATTTTATTGATTATTATGATGAAAAGAAAAAGAAAGAGGAATTAAATATTATTGATACTAAGATAGAAAAAAAAGCTAAAGAAGTAGCTCGTGAATTAGTTGATAATGAATTAGAAAAAATATTAGAAGAATGTAAATAAAAAAATTTAAATGATGATATAAATTATAAAAATATTATTTTTTTGTTTTCATGATTAGGGGTAATTTAGGGTTGTAATAATATTATTGTAATTTAATCATTCCAAATAAAAGGGATGAATTAAAATGCAAACTAATCATGTATTTAAAAAAATAAATGAAATAAAAGAAAAAGTTAATGAGATCAATGATTATTGTAAAAATAAAGAATATTATAATGGTATCAGACAAGCAAAAATCGACCAAGTAATAGAAGAAATATGAGATATTGACAAGGATCAAAAAGAAGCATTAAAAATACTATTAGCAGATAGTGAAAATAGGGAAAATAATCTTGAAAATAGAATATCAAATAATGAAAAAGATATAATTGATCTAAAACTAGCTATTGTTGAAATTCCAAATAACATAATTAACAAAGTAGCTATAAATTACTAGCTATATTTGGAACAGGAATAACTATAATTGTTAGCCTAATTATTTATTTTAATGATATTATAATATTTTTAATGAGTATACCTAAATAAAAAAATGAAAAATTGTAGGATTTAAGTCCTACAATTTCCATCTCTTTGTTTGGTTCTGCATTCATTATGTAATTCACCACTAGTTGGTTTACTAGTTCTTGAATCATAATTACTAGTAGGCCACTGACTACAATTCCTACACCAATGCCAAGTATCTGATCCTTTTCGTTTACGATATTCGACCATGTTTTTTCCACCTCCTTATATTTATAATAATTATCTATTCTTTTATATTATTTACATATTTACATTTCTTTCGAATCATATTAACATTTATAATAAATTATAATTTTTTAATATAAAATGATTTTATTACAATTAAAATTTTTTTGGATTAGGGGGTTTAAAAAAATAGGGTTGTAATATAATTATATTGTAATTAAAATCATTTCCAATAACATAAAGGGAATGATTAAAATGCAAACAAACCATGTATTTATAAAAATAAATAAAATAAAATCACATCCAAAGAATCCAAAAAAGCATTCCAAAGAACAAATCAGAGGAATAGCTAAATTAATCGATGAACTTGGATGGGGTAGATCAATAGTAATCAGTAAAGACAATTATATATTAGCAGGTCATGGAGCTGTAAAAGCAGCACAACTATTAAAATTAGATGAAGTACCATATTTAGTAATGAATTGGAATCATGCCGATCCTGAAGCTATTGCTTATATGTTAGCTGATAATAAAAGTGCTGAGGAATCCGAATGGGATAAATTATTACTATATGCAAATATTGAAAAATTAGATAATAGTCATTTGGATATTAATTTATCAAGATTTCAAGCTGAAGAAGTAGAAGAATTAAAAACTGAATTAAATTCTCTTGAAGATTCTAAAACAGAAATAACTGAAGATGATTATGATATTGATAAAGAAATAGAATCAATAGTAAAACCAGGAGATATTTGGCAATTAGGTGAGCATTTATTATTATGTGGAGATTCTGAAGATAAAAAATCTCTAGATAAATTAATAACTAAAAATCAGATGGATTTGTTAATAACTGACCCACCTTATAATGTTGATTATGTTGGAAAAACTGAAGATGCATTAACTATTTCTAATGATAATAAATCAGATAGTGAATTTAGAATCTTCTTATATAATACTATTAAAAATGCAAAAAATGTTTTAAAACCAGGAAGAGTTTTTTATATTTGGCATGCTGATACAGAAGGACATAATTTCAGAGGAGCATGTCAAGATAATGAATTGAAAGTGAGATAATGTTTAATTTGGAATAAAAATAGTATGATATTAGGTAGACAAGATTATCATTGGAAACATGAACCTTGTTTATATGGTTGGAAAGATGGAGCTCCTCATTTTTGGAATAGTAATAGAAAACAAACAACTATTCTAGATTTTGAAAAACCTATTAAGAATTCAGAAAATCCAACAATGAAACCTGTATCATTGATAGCTTATTTAATTCAAAACAGCTCACAAAAAGGTCAAAAGGTCCTTGATTTATTTGGAGGTTCAGGAACTACTTTAATTGCATGTGAGCAATTACAAAGAAAATGTTATATGATGGAATTAGATCCTCATTATTGTGATGTAATAATTAATAGATGGGAAGAATTCGCAAAACAAAAAGCAGTGAAAATCAATTAAAAAACAATGCTAAATGTGTTGTTAATAATGGTTGATTATACTGAAATAATAAAAGACAATAAAACCTACCTATCACATTTACACACAGTACTAAACCAAGAAAAAAAGAATGAAATAAAATTATCTCCAAATGAAAAAGTTACTATCATAAAAGAAGCTAGAGCTATTCAAAAAGATATAATAAAATATGAAAGATATAATAAATAATTATATTAATTTAATTATTTTTAAAATATTTTCATCATAGATATGATTTCTCAAATTAGCCTCGCATTGATGAGGTATGAAAAAACCTTCAGGTTTTCTTCTCACTTCTAAAAAATCCCGTAAAAGCAAATGAGTATAAATATCATCAACAAGAATTATATATCCTTCTGCTTTATGAGTATAATACTTATTAAATCCAATTAAAATTTCTTGTTCAAGTCTAGTTTCAAGCTTTCTATCGATAATAGCAAATCCATCCATAGATAAAATTTCTCGGCTTATTTCTCTACTATTTGTATGTTCAATTTCTTCAAAATCTGTCTGATTGCTATGTGCAAGTAACTATTTAACAATGAATTCATCTCTATCAGATAATAATTGATATAAAACTTTTCTTATATCACGAATATTGTTTCTATCAAAATCCAAATGTGTTTCATAATTATAATGTTCAGAACTTTGACGAATGTCTCCACGATACTTAAATTTAAGCTCATCAACAGTTATTACTGCATTGAAAAATTCAATAATATTATCTCTGATTTTTTCACATTCATCATTTTCAACATTTATTCTGATATTTTCACATATTTCATTTAATCTTTCTGACATAATGTCTCCTCTTTAATTTATTATTATAGTTAAATTTAATATTTTTAAATTAATTAAATTTTTCAATAAAAATAAAAAAAGTTTAATTTTTAACAGAAAATTCCTGAAACTAATTCAATAAAACAATGAAATAATTCAGCAAAGACTATTGAAAACATACTTTTCATAATTCCATTTCGAAAATTATTTTTTTCTTTCATTTATAATCACATCCTGTAAATTGTGTAAGATGAAAATTCATCCTCATAAGAATGTAAAGTTAATAAAATTTCCAAAATAGTTAATTTAATTTCTTACAGTTTCTTACAGTTTTTTTCATATTTCTTACAGTTTCTTACATATTAAAATTATTTCTAAAAAGGTGTTAATAATGTTTAGTAGGCCTAATGCTGTTTTATAATCACCATATCGGGCAGAAATTGAGACATTTATAAGAGAGGGTAAACCTAACACTTTTATTGCTCAATGGTTGAAAAATAAAGAAGCTCATATTTCTGCTCATACTATTGGTAAATATAAGAAAAATGATTTTAATATTCAAGCTGAAGCTATTGAAAAATACAATGAAGAGAAAAGTAAAGAAACCCAAATTATGTTATTGTTTCTGGAACTAAAATTAAATCTACTACTTCTAAAGCTAAAAAACCAACTTTATGGTTAGCTATTGAAGATGCTTTATGTGGAAAATTCAATAATATGGATGAATTTTATGAATTATTAATGAAAAAAATATATAAATATTATTATAATGATTTATACCCTCAAAAACAAGCTATTAAAAGACTTAAACTTAACCTTGGTTTGAATTGTGCTGATATTTCACAAATAGCTTTTGCTGTTGCAGTAATGCTAAAATTAGATCCAATTTATTGGAGAGGTAAATTTAAATGTGGAGGCCATATATGGATCACTCTCAAAAATAGTAATTATAATAAAAATGTTTTTGATGGTGCAGCTGCATTCAAAGGTATTGAACAAGGACAATATCTATGTAGTGGAACACCGGTTGAATTAGTTAAGAATCCAGAATGGCTCAAAGTTGATGATGGAAAAATGTAATATTCTTCCATGATTTGAGTACTAGAAAATAGGAAAAATGAGAAGAACAAAAAATAATATACGATGCAAAAATTACATCAAGTGTTCCTAGTAGATATACAATATTAACCCCTCATGCAACTTCGGTTGTTTTGAGGGGATTTTTTTTATTTAAATTTGTCAAGGTAAGGATCTGCTATCCCATGAACCTCATTTTGCCACATAAAGAAATCCCTATAATTCGGATATTTCATTATAATATAAAATATTTCATCTGAATCTTTATTACCATCAAGCTTGTCTAAATGAGGACTATCTAATTTTTTTAATCCATTATCTATCATCCCATATGTTAAAAAAGAATTATATGCAAAAATCCCAAATAAAGTTATTTTTAACTTTTCTGTGCATGGGCGTTCGTTGTAATCTTCTATCATGTAATTTATAGTTTTAATAGTTCTTTCTAGATGGAAGAAATCAACATAGTTGTCAGATTCGAAATTATGTTTAAGTATATATTGGTGTATGAAAGGATTTGGCTTTGCAATAGGTCTACATTTTAAACAAAGTTCATTCCTAGGATTACATGACCAACAATTAATTTTGAATTCTAATGCAATATCTTCTAAATATGTAATTATATATTTTTCTAAAGATTCTTGCCTTTCACTATATTCTTTTTCTTTTTCTTTTTTTAATAAGATTTTTTCTTGATGTTTATTGAATATTTTAAAATATAATTGTAAAGTAAATACAAAAGTTGAAGAGAATAATATAAAAATAGCATCCAATATGCTTGGAATTTCGCTACGGAAAATTATGAAAATAATACTAGTAATATATGTTATAATTAAAGAAGAAATTACTAGGTTTCTATATACTGTATCGAAGTTATTTACATTCCTTTTTAATTCATATTTATTAAATATTTCTTTTGAAGCATAAAAAGTTATTATACTTCCTATTAAAATGAAAACAAATGTTATGAAAAATTTATTTGTTATTATATTAGTTATTATATTATTCATAATTTCATATATTGTTATAATGATTATATTAATTTTTTTACAATAATCTTTGACTGTTTAATTAAAAATTATCATTCATATCTAGACATAAATTAGTTTAACAAATGCAAAATTAGTTATTTTACTTTTATAAAACTATATTTTACTTATTTTTTTAGTATTTTTTTAAAAAAAATTTTTCAAATCCTTATAAATTTTTGATGTAAGGATAAATATCACCATATTAGATAAATATTTAGCTATCACAACAATATTTGTCTTTAAAATGAATAATATTTATTAAATACTTCTATTAATACTATAATTAGTAATATTAGTCAATTTTCATTAATAAATTCTAATAATCATTGTTTTCAATGATTTATTAGCTATACTATTAATTAAATTGATTTGTGACTATGTTTTATGGTGTTAGTATGGAATCAAATGAATTAATAATTTTTATTTCAGCTTTTATTGAGAAAAGAATTCCAGAAAAGTATTTGACAAATTTTCAAGAGATTTTATTGGTAAGTGGAATATTCACAGTAGCTTCAGAACTTTTAGCAATTATAATAATTGCTATTATCATTTTATCTTTTCTATCATTATTATTTTCGATTTTATTTTCTTTTAATATCTTTCTATGTGTTTTATTTGCATTTTTCATTCCTCCAGGAATTTTAATTGGAGTAATAATAATTAAATCTGAGAAAAGATCTGAAAAAATTGAAAATGCAAGTCCTGACTTTTTACGGCAACTTGCATCGATGTTAAGAGTAGGTCTGAGTTTTGAAAATGCAATGGAAGATTTATCAAGATATGGTTCAGGTCCTCTATATGATGAAATTAAAAGAGCTGTAATTGAAATAAAGATGGGTAGGGAATTTAATGAAAGTATCATAGCTATGGTCAAAAGACTAAAATCTAAAAATCTTGAGCGAACTTTTAAGATAATTCTTGAAGCTCGAAAAAGTGGAGGGAGTTTAGCTGATATAATCGATGATATATCTAATGACTTGAGAGCTATTATAATGTTAAAAAGAGAAAGAAGATCCAGTGTTATGATGGCGGTTATGTTTTTGGTGATTTCAGCTGTTATTGCAGCTCCTTTTGCTCTTGGTATGACTGGTATTTATTCTTCCTTTATGACAAGTCTTGGAAAAGGAAGTGAATTGGTTGAAACATCAAATATAGCTGCTGGTGCTTATATCATCATTCATTCAATATTAGCAAGCCTTATTATTGGTTTGGTTATGTATGGTGACTTTAAGAAAGGAATTAAATTTTCTATTCCATTAACTATTTCTGCATATGGTGTATTTTACATAGTAAGTAATTTTGGGTCTGCATTTTTGAATTTTTAAATTATTAGATTTAAAAAATTAAAAATTAAAAATTAAATTATTAGAGATTGGGGATTAAAGGTTAGAAATTAGAGATTAGGGACTAGGGGTTAAATTTTAGGAATTAGGGATTAAAAATTAGAAATTAATGGTTAATGGGATGTTAATAATGTTTTTAGCTAAATATTTAGATGATAAAGGTCAAGCAAGTGCTGAGATGATTCTTCTAATTGGGGGAATGATTGTAATTGTTTTAATAGCTATCTATTTTTACAAAGATTATCTTTTAGGAATTGGAGAAGAAATGAATTCTACTGAGATAGCTAAAATTAATCAATCTATTGAAAATATTTCTTCTAAATTTGATTAAAAATATTCTAAATTTAATTAAAAATTTCATATAAAAAATGTTGATGTTAAAAATACCAACAACTTTTTATGATATAAAAAATATAGTAGTGATATAAATGGAAGAAAGATATAAGATTCATAATAAATCTGTTATTTGGAGTGAAAATGGGGATTATTGGGTTATAATAATTTTGCCAGATAATATAAAAGTTGATAATTGGCATGGATATCCTCATATTCATATAGGGGATGAAAAGAAAAAAATTTCTATAAATAATTCATATAAAGCCTTTTTAAAAGTTAGGCTTCATATTAATCGAGAATCTGGAGTTAATTTAAACAAATTATTAGAGGAGTTAAGATAATGTATGAGATAAGGCTTGTCAGAACAATTAAAGGAAAAGATATTATTGATAGACTTAAAGCAGAATATGGTTCATTAGATAATTTAAAAAAATTACTTAAAGAAGATAAAAAAAATCAAAAATTCAATGTTCATTTAGAAGATTGGGATCATTATAAAGATATGCTTGATGAAGATATTAAAGAAAGAGTAATTCTGTTTACAGATAACTATCCTATTGGAAAAATTGAGTTAGAATTATTAAATATGATTAAATCCAATCATCCGGAATCAATTAGAGATTTAGCTAGGTTATTAAATAAAGATATTAAAACTGTCCAACCAAAGGTGAATAATTTAGCTAAAGAAGGTTTTATTGAACTAAAAAATGGTTCAAAAAACAATAAGATTCCGACTTTCCCTTATGAATATATGGAAATAGTTATTGGAGAAGCACCTATTCCTAAATGAATTATAATACATCTTTTTAATGAAGTGATTTAATATGAAAATGCTAATTAATGGAAAATTTGAAGATAAAGAAGAAACTTTCAATGTTATTAATCCTTATAATAATGAAACTGTTGATACAGTTCCTATTAGTGATAGAGGGGATGTAAAAAAAGCTATTTCTGCAGCTAATATGGCAAAAGGAGAAATTCAGGATATGTCTTCAAGAAAGGTATCTGAATGTCTTTACTCTGCATATGAATCTTTAAAAGCTGAACAAAAGAAAATAGCTAAAACCATTACTGAAGAAACTGGAAAACCTATTAAAGATTCTCTTGGTGAAATGGCAAGATCTGTTGAAACTCTTAAATTTGCTGCTGAAGAAGCTAAACGAATTTATGGTGAAACTGTTCCTCTTGATGCAGGAATTGGTGGAAAGGGTTTCTTTGCATTTACTCAAAAGATTCCTTTAGGTGTTGTAGCAGCTATAACTCCTTTCAACTACCCAGTAAACCTAGCTATTCATAAGATAGCTCCAGCTATAGCTGCAAAAAACACAGTGATATTGAAACCTTCTCTTCAAGCACCTCTTGCAGCTATGATATTAGCTGAAATAATTGATGCAGAGTTTCCAAATGGAGTTATTAATACTGTCACTGGATATGGTGGAGAAATAGGGGATGAATTAACTGTAAATGAAGATATTGATAAAATATCTTTTACAGGTAGTGTAGCTACTGGTTTATTAATCTCAAATCGTGCAGGAATGAAGAAAGTTACTTTGGAGTTAGGAGGTAATGATCCTTTAATTGTACTTGAAGATGCAAATATTGAAAAAGCTGTAAAAGCTGCAGTACTTGGATCTTATCTTTATTCTGGTCAAGTTTGTATGGCTGTTAAAAGGATTATCATTGATGAAAAGATAGCTGATGAATTTATTGATTTATTTGTAAAAGAAACTGAAAAATTAAAAATTGGAGATCCGATGGATCCTAAAACAGATATTGGACCTCTTATTGATGAAAATGCAGCTAAAATGGTGGAACAATCTGTTGTTGAATCTTATAAGAAAGGAGCTAGACCTTTAACTGGTGGTAATAGGGATGGAAATTTCTTTGAACCAACTATATTAGATAATATCACTCCTGATATGAGTATAGTTATTAATGAAACTTTTGGACCAGTTTCTCCAATTATTAGGGTAAATAGTGTAGAAGAAGCAATTAATGCAGCTAATGATTCAGAATTTGGACTTCAAGCTGGTGTTTTCACTGAAAGTATTAAAAATGGGCTGAAGTGTGCAAATGAAATTGAAACCGGTTCTGTATTTATTAATAAACAATCTACTTTCAGAACTGATAATATGCCATTCGGTGGATTTAAAATGAGTGGTATAGGTAAAGAAGGAGTCAAATATGCAGTAGAGGATATGACTAGAACAAAATTAATAGGGATGAATTTAAGATAGAATTATAATTTTTTTATAGAGTTATAATTTTTTCAGAGTTTTTATAATTCTTATTTTAATAAATAATAATTAAAAAATATTCATGTAAAATTCATGTAAAGAATAATAGCTTAACATGAATTTTAAAATTGAATTTATATTTAATTATTTAATTATCTAGTATTATTTATATTATTCCTTAAAAAGTTTTTTAACCATTATTATTTGGTAGATATGGAATAATAGTTTCAATAAAGTTAATTAAAGGCATAGTTTGTACCCAAACTTTTCCAGGACCTGTTAAAGTACTTAAAAATAAACCTTCTCCTCCAAAAAGCATATTTTTAGCTCCTTTTACTCGTTGAATATCAAAATCAACGGTTTCTTCCATTGCTGCAAGATGTCCTTGATCAATGACTAATTTTTCTCCTTCCTTTAAGTTGTATTCTAGTACTTCTCCATCGATTTCTAAAAAGACCATTCCATTTCCTGAAAATTTTTGAAGTATAAATCCTTCTCCTCCAAACACACCAGCACCTAATTTTTTTCTAAAATGCATTTCAATTTCAACATCTTTTTCTGAAGCTAAATAAGCACTTTTTTGAGCAATGATGTTTTTTGTTTCATCTAATTTTATTGGAATGATTTTTCCTGGAAAGCTACATGCAAAACCAATTTCTTGTTCATCTGCTTCTGCTGTAAAAAAGTTTAAAAAGAGTGAATCTCCAGCTAAAGCTCTTCCAAGTCCTTTAAGAATTCCTCCTCCTGTATTACTTTCCATTTTAATATTAGAACTCATCAATGCCATTGATCCACTTTCGTTTTTCATGACTTCTCCAGTATTTAATTTACAAACTACTATTGGGAAAGGTCCACCTTTAATTTCATATTCCATATTTATCAATCCTTTAAATTATATTTTATTTATTTTTCATGTTTATATACACTAATAAGCTTTATTAAAAAGTTTATTATTAATAATAATTAATATTAAGTATTATATAAATTTATCTAATTGAAAGAACAATATTTGGAAAAGGAATAATTGAAAAATAATTATTTAAAAAATTTAATATTTGAAAATAAATATTTGGAAATATACTCAATAATTAAAAAGTAATGTTTATATTATTATAAATTAAATATATTTTTATTTACAAAATTATGTTATAATAGTATCTTTTACTATTATGTTTTTAAACCTTTTTAAAATTATTTTAGAGGGTTTCACATGGAAATTGCAAATAGAAATCAAATTATACAGGAAATCAATCAGCTATTAACTGGAGGAGGTTTTGAAACTTCTCAAGTATACTATCAAAGTTGTTTTGACATGGCAGCTAGGAAAAAATTACTTTTACTTCTTTTAAAAGTCCTAGTTAATATTGATAGTGTTAATGAAACCCATGTTCAAGAAATTAGAAAAGTAGCTAATACATTCCTGGCATCACCACTTGTTATTGGACTTAAATCTAAATCAAGTCCTCTTGAAGAGGATGTTGTGTATGAAAGACATGGTCTTCCTGTAATTGGTGTTGATACTCTTAAAAATATAGTTTTATATGATGAACGCCCTGAATTTTTAGCTGATCGGGGAGGATACTTTGTTAATATTAATGGAAGTATTTTAAAAGAATATCGTGAAGAATATTCTCTTTCATTAAAAGATTTAGCTGATCTTGCTCATGTTTCAAGAGAAACAATATATAAATATGAAAATGATATGGTTCGAGCTAATCCTGAAACAGCTATGATTCTAGAAGATATTTTAAATATGAAAATCACTGTTGATATTGATATATTTGAAACTCCAAAATGTGATTTTGATCTTAATAAGGTAAGTTCTGAAGAAAATACTAATAGTGAAAAAACAAAAGACTTATCTAATTTAGGTTTTGGCGTTATTGAAACTAAAAAATCTCCTTTTGATGCATTAGCTATTGAAAATAATTCTAATGATAAATCTTCAGATGAATCTCCACTAATAGCTAGTTTGGAAAATAATAGAGCACCGAAAACTCTTCATAAAATGGCTATCAGTCTAAAAGATCTTTCACTGATAACAGACTCTGAATCTTTTTTTATTATTAATAATAAAAAAATTAAAGAATCTTTAGAAGGAATTCCAGTTATTAAATCATGGGAATTAAAAGAAGCTGGAGATTCTAAAGAATTTATGAGATTAGTAAAAGAAAGAAGAGATAATTAAAATAATTAGAAAAAGAGATAATTAAAATAAGAGATAATTAGAATAAGAGATAATTATAAATAATAAATATATTTTTAAATATTATTTAATAATTCAAAATCAAATTCAGCTTCTCTTTCAGAAGCTATTCCAATAGCTACCATATCAACATAATCTAATGTTTTTAAAAAAGTAAATGCTTCTTCAGGCATTTGTATTCCACAAGCTAGTATTTTATTAACAATTATTTTTTTATCAATAGCTTTTAGGAGATTGGCTAATTTTTCTCTTTCTTCTTTCATAAAAGATTCAGTATCCATCATATATCCAAGTTTATTAATTGGAACCATATAGAAATCGAAAAGATCTAAAATTGGAGAATCAATTAATTTTTTTGTTGTTTTAAATGGATATGCAGTTATAAGTCCTGCAAATGATCCTTGTTTTTTAATTTCAGTTAATATTTCTTCAAGAAGGTCCCAATCATAGCTATCGGTTATAAATTCATCAATAAGCATTATTGGACAATTAAACTCTGAAAGCATAGCTATGTCATTTTTCCAATCAACTTCTTTAGCTTTTTCATAATTTGGATTAACATAATCCACATTGGTCTTTCCAACTGTTCCAATAACTACTATGTCATCTTTATTTGTTTTCTGATAGCTTTCAATTAAATTGTTGTTGTTTACTAGATTTATTGCTTTTATTCCATGTTCATTTGATTTATTTATTATTTTAGCCACATTATCAGAATTTATTTCTAAATCAAGATGATATAATCGAGATCTATGTCCAAAATAGCTTTCCGCAGTAAATGGGGCAGAACCTAGGATAATTCTTGGAATTTCCTTACCTTTGAATTCTAGATTGTCTTGAAAAATCATATCACCTTTATTTAGAAGTTTTTAAATAGTTTTATTTTTGTATATTTATTATATTATTTCTAACTATTTCTAACTATTTCTAACTATTTCTAACTATTTCTAACTATTTTTAATTAATTTCTCATTAGTTCTAATCATTTTTATATCTTTATATATTATTCTTTTTCTACTACAACGGCTGTTCCATAAGCCAAAATTTCCTGCATATTTGTAGCTACTGCATCAGAATCGTATCGAACAGCTATTAAACCATTTGCACCTAGACTTTTAGCATGTTCTATTAATTTGTTAAGTGCTTTATCTCTGGATTCTTCCATCATCTGTTGATATTCTTTTATTTCTCCACCAATTATGGATCGAAGCTCCCCTCCAATCTGTCCACCTATACCTCTACTTCTAACAGTTAAACCATAAGCAAAACCTTTGGTTTCTGTAATTTTATATCCTGGAACATCATTTGCACTTGAAATCACGAATTCTTCTACTGATACCATTTTATCTTCCTATATTATTTTTATTCAATTGTTATCTATATTTATTAATATATTTATGTTTTTTATATATTTATTTTCCTTATATTTATTTTTTTTTATTAAGATTATTTGTATTATATATTTTTAATTTTTTTAAAGTCAACAATTATATAAATCAAAAAATCATTAAATATAATAGATTATAAAAATATAATATTATTTTAACAAAAATAACAGATCAAAAATAAATAATATATGTAGATTAATTCTATAATAAATCTACAATAGTCTCTAATAAAGTTTTTAATCAAAATTTTATTAATTAATTCTTTATTTAATAAGTTTAATAATATTAAATATCAAATATTAAATATCAGATATAAATATCAGATATTAAATCTTAAATATTAAATCTTACAGGTGAATTTAATGAAAGTACTTGTTGCCGATTCAATAAATCAAAAAGGTATTGATAATTTAAAAGAAGTAGCAGATGTTGTTGCTGATACAGATATAACTCCAGAAGAATTACTTAACACTATCTCTGAATATGAAGCAATTGTTATTAGAAGTAGAACAAAAGTAACTCGTGAAGTTATCCAAAGAGCAGACAAACTAAAAATTATTGCTCGTGCTGGTGTTGGAGTAGATAATGTAGATGTTGTAGCAGCTACAGAAAAAGGTATCATGGTAGTAAATGCTCCTGAATCAACTTCTATTACTGTAGCAGAACATACAATGGGAATGATGTTAACTGCAGCAAGGAAAATAGCTATTGCTGATAAATCTGTAAAGGAAAATAAATGGGAAAAAAGCAGATTTATGGGTGTAGAACTAAGAAATAAGACTCTTGGTGTAGTAGGAATGGGTCGAATTGGTTCTCAAGTAGTAAGTAGATGCAAAGCATTTGAAATGGATGCAATCGTTTATGATCCTTATTTGCCTAAAGAAGTAGCTAAACAAATGGGAGTTCAGTTAGCTGATTTAGAAACTGTATTGAAAGAAGCTGATTTCATAACAATTCATGTTCCTTTAACTCCTGAAACTAAACATCTTATATCCACAGCAGAATTTGAAATGATGAAAGAAGATTCTTTTATAATTAATTGTGCTAGGGGAGGAATCATTGATGAAGATGCACTTTTTGATGCACTTTCAAATGAAAAAATTGGTGGAGCTGCTCTTGATGTTTATGAAGAAGAACCTCCAAAAGATAGCAAACTTCTTGATCTTGATAATATTGTAGTTACTCCTCATATTGCAGCTTCAACTAAAGAAGCTCAAAGAGATGCAGCTATAATTGTAGCTAATGAAGTAATTGAAGTATTAAAAGGAGGAGCTCCAAAAAACGTTTTAAACATGCCTGTGGTTGATCAAAAAACCTATGAAGAAATAAAACCTTATTTGGAATTATGTAAAAAATTAGGAAGTTTTGTTTCTCAAGCTATTACTGGACAAATCAAGGAACTTGAAATAGTATATTGTGGAGAATTATCTGAAATGGCTAATCAAGATATTCTAACAAGGACAGTTCTTCAAGGAATTCTTAATTCTGTTTTAATTGATCCTGTTAATATGATTAATGCTCCAACTATAGCTAAAGAAAGGGGTATAACTATCACTGAAGGAAAAACTGCTGATGCTCAACGATATGATTCATTAATCAGAGTTAAAGCAATAAGTGAAAAAGATGAATTTTCTGTTGAAGGAACTGATTTACATGAACCAGTTATAATTAAAATAAATAATTATTGGGTGGATGTAAAACCAGAAGGACACATGTTCATATCTAAATATAATGATATTCCTGGAGCTATTGGAACTATTGGAACAAAATTAGGAGAATGCAATATCAATATAGGGACTATGCAAGTAGGAAGAGATATTGCTGGTGGAAAAGCAATAATGATCTTAACTATCGATCAAAAAATCCCTGATAATGTTATGGAAGAAGTTAAAAATCTTGACAATGTTTTCGATGCTGTTGGATTAGAGCTTTAGTCAATAAAGTTTTTTTTAACTTCATTGTCCTTTTTTATATGTTAATTCTACTTTTTTAAATCCAATTATGTTTCTTTATTTTTTATTATTTTTAATTATATTTTAATAATTTATTAAATATTTTCTAATTATTTTTAATTATATCTGAATAATTTTTTAACTATTTTTTACTATTTTTCTAATTATTTTTTTATTCTTTTTTATTCTTTCTTTTTTCAGATTTTTACATATGATATATATTTTCATATAGATTTTGTGATATAATATACTTAGTATTTTTAATATTTTCTTTATTTTTGGAGTGATTTACCTATTTAGTAACCAAAACTATTTATATTATCAATTAGAGAAATATAGAATATTAAGATTGAGATATATTATTTGTATTTATATTTGTTTCATATCATATGATAAAAATCATCAAATTTATAGATTTGAAATATGAATATTTCTTGTTACAATTAACATGCAATTAATATAGAATTAATATAGAATTAATTAATAAAAATTAATAGAATTAGTAGAATTATTAATATAAATTAATAGAATTATTAGAATTAGTAGGATTAATATGATTATTAAATAATCAATAATTAGTTTATTAATATAATTATAACTATATAATTGAAATTTAATCAATATCATACAAATTATTAGGATTTAGGTGAAAATATGGTGGAAGTTTCAAACCTTTATGATTTGGACATATATACTATTGCCGGGCAATATGTAGGAAGAGTTGTAGATGTAGTTCTTAATATAAGAATGGGAACAATTGCTAAGCTTCAAGTTAAAGCTTTAGAACCAGAAAATAAAAATGTTGGAATAAGAGACATTTTTAGAAATGGTTTACAGTTTGTTCCTGAAGAAAATGAGATGAGAGCTTTCCAAGAAGGAGTTCTTAATGTAGATTTTGATAAAGTTAGGGCTATTGGGGATATTATGTTAATTGATCCTCAAGATATTAGAAGACCTACTCCTAATCAACCTCAATCTCAATCTCAGGGTCAAACAACTACTCAACAAAGAACTCCAACTCCAAATCCAGCTACAAACCCTACTACAACTCAGAATCCAAATCAAAAATCACAATATCCAATGTAATGGACAAATTTAAGTAATCATATAAATTAACTAATATATAAATTCAAGTAATATATAAATTTATTAATATAATAATTTTAAATTTTATATTAATTGTTTTATATTTTATATTACATTTTGTTTATATTATGCTGTATATTCTGTATCTTATACTGTATTATGCTGTATAATGTTATATTGTATATTTATAATATTGAATTAATCAGATTAACTAATTAATTTTAATTTAAATAGTTTTTAGTATTATTTTTTTTGTTTTATGAATTTTTTATTATTATAGTACTTTTTACTAGTACTTTTTACTTAGAATTTTTTATTATTTTATATTTAATTATAAAATATAATTAATATAATTAAAAATATATAATTGGTATAATCTTTCAGTATGATTCATTATTTCAATTATAATAAACTATAATTAACTATAATTAATACTATAATATAACTATTATTAGTATAATTTAACATAATTTTTCATAATATAATTATTTTGAATAATTTTAAATAATTTTAAATATTGAAATTTTAAAGATTTTTTAAGTTAATAAATTATTTGTTTTAATGGAGGGATAAGAATAATAGTCGGAATATTGGGTTGTGGTGCAATAGCTAATATCATTGTAAATAATTTTTTGTCTAAAAATAGTGGGATTAATATTAAGTATTTTTATGATCACGACATGGAAAAAGCAGAAAATTTGGCTAGTATAGCTAATGGTATAGCTGTTTTAGATATTGAAGACATGATTGATAATGTTGATCTAGTTTTGGAAGCTGCTTCTCCTATTTCTGTAGAAAAATTCGGTTTAAATGTCCTAAATAAAGGTAAAAATATTATAATCATGAGTATTGGTGCATTGATGGATGAAAATATTAGAAAACGGATGATAGAAGCTGCTAATTCTAATAATGCTAAGATATTCGCCCCTTCTGGTGCTATAGTTGGTTTAGATGGAATCAAAGCTGCATCAATTGGAAAAATTAATAAAGCTACTTTAACAACAAGAAAACCTCCAAAGTCTCTTGGGAAAGCTACTGATGAGGAAGAGATTCTTTATGAAGGAAAAGCATCTGAAGCAGTTAAAATGTTTCCAGTTAATATAAATGTAGCTGCTGCACTTAGTATTGCTTGTAACATGGATGTTGATGTTAAAATCATTGTTGATCCTAATGTAGATAAAAATGTTCATGAAGTTATTGTTGAAGGAGACTTCGGACAATTTAAAACAAGAACTGAGAATTTACCTTGTGAAGTTAATCCTAAAACAAGTATGTTAGCTGCTTATTCAGCTATTAAATTATTAAAAAGCTTGAATGAGAATTTTATAATGGGGACATAATCTATATAATTTTTATTAGAAAGTTATTAGAAACTTATTGCTATGAGCTTGAATTTAAGTTTCTAATTTGATATATTTATTTGCTTGTCAATAAACATGAGGCATTTTATGAAAGAATATGAAATTTATAATAGTTTGAAAGTTCCAAAAGGATTTAAAATCATCTTAAGATTAGATGGTAGGAAATTTCACAGTTTAACTAATAATCTGAATCTAGAAATGCCTTATGATGAAAAATTTATTAATGCAATGATTGATACTTCTAAAGATATTTTTAATGAATTTTCTCCATCTTTTATTTACTCATTTTCTGATGAAATAAATATACTCTTGTCAGAAATTCCATTTTCTGGAAGAATTGAAAAATTAAACTCAGTTTTTCCTAGCTTAGCTTCAAGTGCTTTAACATTACATTTAAAAGATTTAGAAGAAAATTTCACTTTTAATAAAAATATTTCTACTATTCCTACTATTTCTTTTGATTCTAGAGTTATTCCAATAGCTAATAATGGAGGAATTGTTAAATACTTCAAGTGGAGGCAAGATGAAGCTTGGAGAAATTGTATTAATAGCTATGGATATTGGACATTAAGAAAAGATTTTTCAGCTAAAGAAGCTACAATGAAATTAAAAAATCTTAAATCTTCTGATATTCATGAAATTCTTTTTAAAAAAGGACTTAATATTAATAATCTTCCAATATATCAAAAAAGAGGAGTAGCTATTTATAAAACTAAAAAACAAATTAAAGGTTTAAATCCAAAAACAAATAAAGAAGAAAATTCCTTCAGAAACCTATTGTTTGTTGATAAAAAATTACCTATTTTTGATAAAGATTTTTTTAAAAAGATTGATATTATATAAGATATAAGATAATTATAATATTGTACTTTATTAATATCAAATAATAATATTATCAATATAATAATATCATATATTATATTTTCAATATATAATATATTCAATATTAATGAAAAAATCAATTTTATTTAGTTTTATTATTAAATATTATAAATTATTATAATATTATAAATATATATTTAAAAATTATAAATATTTAAAATTTTTATGGTGTGTAAATGGGCTTAAGTAACTTATTTTCAAAGATATTTGGAACTAATAGATTTAAATTTAATGAAGTTCACATAGATGAAGAAGTTATTGACTCAATATTATGGTATGCTAAAAGTTCTGATCCAAATGAATTTATGGCTATCTTTGATGGGAATGTTAAAAACGAAATTTTGCATATTACAGGTTTAGTATTTTTACCGGGGGAAACATCAAATGAAGGAGCTATTATTAATACTGGAATGCTTCCAGTTATGACAACTCAATGGGGTTCAGTTCACAGCCATCCAGGACCTAGTGCTTTACCTTCTGGTACAGATTTAGCTACTTTTGCAAAAACTGGCTTATTTCATATGATTATATGTCAACCATATGAAGTTGAGAATATCTTAGCTTATAATCGTTATGGTGAATTTGCTAAGTTTAAAATTATATGATTTTTTACATAAATATTCTATATATTATATATTGATTTAGAAATCTCAAAAAGATTTTTTAAAGGTTTTATATTACAATTTAAGAGGATTAAAAATGTGGGATACTACAAAAGATTACAGACTTTTACTTGGACAAAAAGCTATTACTATGTTTATTGGTACTGCTAGAAGTGGAAGTTTTAGAGGTCGTTGGAATAAAAAGATGGCTATTGAAAGTGCTGAAAGTATGGAAAGCGATTTTCAAACCATGAATTATTCTTACTTAGATCCTGAAGACTTAGCTAACACTCCTGAAATAGCTAATCTTCAAGAAAAAGGAGAACTTGTTGTAAGATACTTAGGAGGAGATGATTGGGCTCACCAATTCATGGCTCAAACTCCAAAAGAAGAAAAAGAAAAAGCTGAAGAAGCTATTGCTAAAGCAAGATTCTTCATTGACACGATCCTTGGATTAAAGGATAGAATATTATTTGGACCAATAAATGATCCTATTGTATCTATTGATATTAAAGTAGGGGAAATCATGAGTGTTAGTAAACATCCAAAAAATGATGGCCTTATGATTTGTAATGTAAATCTTGGAAAAAGAGCTATAAAAGTAGTAACTAATGATTTAATGGTTAAAGAAGGAAACAATGTGGCTATAGCAATGTTACCTCCAGAAACTTTCTCTGGAATAGCTAGTGAAGGAATGTTTTTAGGTGCTGGTGAGGGAATTTTAAAGGATGTTGAAGGAGAACTTGGGGCTATGCCAAAGGGAATTCCTTTAGAAGCATTAAACGAAAGTAGAAACTTACTCGAAGGCTATTTAAGTAAATAATTTATATTTTGTTCCTTATTTACTTATTTATTTAGTAATTTAGTTATTTCCTTATTTCTATATTTACTTGTTTGTTTCTTTATGTCTTAATTTCTTAATTTATTTATTTCATTATATTCTTTATTTACAGTGTTTATAGTTTTTATTTTTTAATTAAATATTTAAAGGTGGTTTTATTAAATATTTTTATGTAGGTATTGATGATACTGATTCTCCAGAAGGAATGTGCACTACTTACCTAGCTTGTTCTATAATTAATCAATTAAATGAAGAAGGAATAGTTATTGAAGGCCACCCCAGACTTATTAGATTAAATCCCTTTGCTAAATTTAAAACTCGTGGAAATGGAGGAATTTCTTTTAAAATTGATATGGGAAGATATTCCAATGAAAAAATTGAGTTAGCTAAAGAAATCATCCTTAAAAATGTGGAAGAACTTTCTCAGCTGTCTTGTGAAAATACTAATCCTGGTGTTGTTTTTTATAAAGATGAAATCACAGCTGAAATGAGAAACTATGCTATGAAAGCTATTTATTCGATTATATCTATAGAAGAAGCAGAAAATTTTGCTAAAAGGATTGGAGCTGAAATCCACAAGTTTAAAAAAGGAAGAGGAATTATTGGTTCTATTGCAGCTATATCCTGCCCTCTTGAAGATTATACTTATGAACTTTTAACATATCGTAATAAGGAAAATTATGGTAAAAAACGTCTGATTGATAAAAATTCTGTTTATGAAATGGATCAAAAGACATTAGACACCTTTGAAAATATTGATATCAATAATGAGTATATAGCTATTGAACCTAAAACTCCATGCCCTATTTTATATGGTATTCGTGGAGAATCAGTAGATGGGTTGAAATTAGCTAAAAATATTGTAAAAGTTAATGAACCTATTGAAAATTATTGTATTTTTAAAACAAATCAACATACTGATATGCATCTTCAAAATGTATCTAAAATAGAAGAAATGGAAAAGTATGGTTGTTATATTGTAAGTGGTTATGTAAAAGAAAATCCTCATGTTATTGAAGGAGGCCATGTTTTTTTCACCTTAGCTGATGATTCTGGTGAAATTGAAGCTGCAGCATATGAACCAACTAAAGAATTTAGAAATATTGTTAAAGAACTTATATCTGGGGATCAAGTTCAACTATTTGGTGGAATTGGTTGTGGTGGAACTTTTAACATAGAAAAAATTAGGATAATCAGCCTCAATAAAAAAAGATATTTTGAAAATCCCATTTGTGTTTGTGGAAAAAGAATGACTTCTGCAGGAAAAAATAAAGGATTTAAATGTAAAAAATGTGGCAATAAGCTTGCGGATGCTGAAAAAATATCTATTGAAGAAGAACGGGATTTGATTGAAGGTAATTTTTATGAAACTCCAGTATCAGCTAGACGTCATTTAGCTAAACCTTTATGTAGAATAGATCATGGATAAAAATAATGATAAAGATAATATATAGAAGTAAGATAAAAGAAAACTAGAAGTAAAATGAAAATAGAAAAAGTAAAAGACTAATAAAATTAATTAAATTATAATTAATTAAATTAAAATTAAATTGTTTTTATTTCAAATTTAAATGAAAATATAGATTAACTAAAAGAAAAAAATTAATTTTATTCTTTTAAGAGTTTTTATATAATTAATTATTCTATTAAATTAATTTATTTGAGGTATGACTTTAGATTATTGATTGTGGGTCCATGAATAGCATTACCTTTGTAATCAAACATAGAGCCATGTTGTGGGCAGTCCCAAGTTTTTTCTGCTGAATTCCAGCTAAGTCTGCATCCATAATGAGCACAATTTGCATGTAAGGCGAAAACATTAGATTCACTATCTTTATAGATAGACACTCCTCTTCCAGGAAGTTCAACTATTTTAGCTTCATCTATTTTTAATTTTGAGATTGCATCATTTACTATTTTTAATTCTTCATCATTCAAATCTTTTGTATTAAAATTACTTACACATTTTTTCTTTATTGATTTTTGATTTTTAAGTCTTTTTGGAGAGAGAATTTCAGCATAAGAGTTGTCTTTATTTGATATCAAGTCTGTTAACACCATTCCAGTTAATGTTGATTTTATCATTCCCCAACTACCAAATCCAGTAGCTACATAGATTCCTTTCTGAGAAGTTTCACCTATAATTGGCAACCCATCACTAGGTCTATTATCTTGGTTGGACCAGAAATATCCAATATCCTTTAATTCGAATTTTTCCTTTGTAAATTCAATTAACTTTTTGAAATTATCACTAGTATTCTTGCTATGTCCAGTTATATGATGTTCTCCTGCAATAATTAATAAATCTCCTTTTTTAGTTGGAGTTTTTCTGAATGTATGGAAAGGATTTATGTCTACAAACATTGCATCAGGTAGTTCTTCTTTAACATATACTCCGAGCATATAAGATTTAACTGGAGTCATATAGCTTAAAGTTGAATCTGGATCATAGATTGGAGAATTAGTAGCTATAACTACAGATTTTGCTAAAACATCTCCATTTTCAGTTTTTACTCTATTTATTTCTCCTTCTTCGATTCCTAATACTTTACATCTCTCAAATATATAGGATCCATCCCCTTTAATATGTTTTATTAAGGCATCAGAATATTTTTTTGGATGGAATTGAGCTTGATTATTATATTTAATAGCTTTATTTACAATATTTTCATAATTTTCTGGATTATTATCTCCATTATTATGGTATTCAATATTATTTTCTTTACTTTCATTGCTTTTACTATTTTCATTATTTTCATTATATTCATTAGGTAATTCTTCATTAAATGGTGTTAAAAATTCATTAGTTAAATCAACATCTATATTAAGTGTTTTCAATGCATCATATTCTTTTTTAATATCTTTAAAATTTTTTTTATTGCTAGAGTAGATATATAATGGCATTCTTTCATAGTCACAATCGATTTTATATTCTTTAATTATTTCAGATATTTTATCAAAAGCTAATATGCTTGCTTCTTTAAATTTTAGAGCTATTTCTTCACCTGATCCAGATAATATCTGAGCATAATTTATACTTGAGCATATTGATAGTTTAGCTGTAGTAGATCCAGTTACATCAGAAGCCATTCTTTTTGATTCTATAATTGCGACTTTAAAACCTTTATTTTTAAGCATTAATCCAGTTGTAATTCCTACTATTCCTCCCCCTATAATAGCCACATCTACTGTTGTTTCATTTTTAAGGGGGTGAAATTTTAAACTTTCTTCATTATCTAACCAAAATGATAAATGTTTTTTTCTAATAAAAATCAACTCTTTTAATATTAATTTAATATTAATATATCTTTATAATTTAATATAATTTTCTCTATTTTATCAATTATTGTATCTTTGAGATATCAATTAATTATTATTAATATACTAATTAAATTAATTAAAATAAATAAACTAAATAAATATATGAACTAACTTAATGAACTAACTAAACTAAATAAATTAATAAATGAACTAAATAAATATATGAACTAACTTAATGAACTAAGTAAACTAAGTAAACTAAATAAATTAATATAAATTAATATAAATTTATTAAGTTTATTAGAATAGTGAATAATAATACTAAATATTAAGATAATAATGGTGTATAGTTGGTGTAAATTTAGAGAATAATATATAGTAAAACAAACATAATTATAATAATATTTAAAAAAATTAGGTTAAATTATCACTTAAATTATCAATATGGAGGATATAATAGAATTAAAGCTCATTAAATAATAAATGAGATGATCTAATGTCAAAGTTAAACGAAATATACAAATGTAATGTCTGTGAAAAAGTAGTTGAAATAGTTGTAGAAGGAAAAGGACAATTAGTCTGTTGTGATGAAAATATGGAACTTCTAGACGAAACACGAGAAGGTGTTGCTCCTGAAAGACATATTCCTGTCATAGAAAAAGATGGGGATAATATAATCGTTAAAATAGGAGAACTCCCTCATCCAATGGTAGAAGAACACCATATCTGCTTTATAGAACTATTTGTTGGAGAAAAAGTATATAGAAAATATGTAGACACGGGAGATGAACCAAAAGCAGTTTTTGAAGTTTGTGCCGATATCGATAACCTCAGAGCTCGAGAATATTGTAATGTTCATGGTTTATGGAAGTCTTAATTAATAAAACTTTTTCATATTTATTTTTTGTTAATTTAAAACATATTTTTATATAAAATAATTATCTATAAGATTAATTAATTTATTAATCTATTAATTTAATTTTTTAATTTTTATATTAATAATAAGATTATTTTCTAATTCAGTTTATATTTATATCTTAATTAGTTTTTAATTTTATCAATTTTTTCCATTTTTTCTATTTTTTATCTTTTTCATGGATACGCCCGTCTAAAAAATTTCCTTTACTAAGATATGAATGTGTAAGAGAATGAACTTCTTTTTTAAGTGAGTTTAAATTCTTTTTGTTTGTATTTTTTAACCCTTCTAAATAAAGTGATATAATTCTTGATGTATAATTTTTATTTGAAAATCTACAATCTAATATAATTGAACTGAGTCCAAGGTTCTTTATTCTTCCTAATTCATCAATTAAACATAAACAATCTTTGTTTCTAAAGTGACTTTTTTTATTAAAATCAAATAAGACTTTATATTTGAATTTTTTTCGTTTTTTATCTTCTAATATTGCATAATCAGAAGCTTCATCGATAATAAGATTTTTTCCATTATTCAAATTAGAAAAATCATCTTTACTTTCCATTACTTCTAAATTTCCATGTACAATAAGCTCAAGATTAAAATCATCATCAGTTTCTAACTTTGATTTTAATTGATTTATTTCATCATGTGATATTTCTGAAGATAATATTGAACTATTAAAACCAGAATTACTTAAATTTTCACAAGCAAAACTATTCCAGACATTTAAATTGTGATTTCCATGAATATTTGAATTAAATAAATTTCCAATGCCTGGAACATCACTCATAATTCCTATATTAAATTCTTTTGCTTTCAAATCTTCATGTATTTCAATACATTTATTAATTTCTTCCTCTGATATAAAAGAAGGTAAAACCCAAACAAATTCAGTCGAATCGGATTTGATATAAGCATCAATTAAAATATCTTTAATATTTTTAAAATAATCTTTAGGATTATTATATAAATATGATGGATCAAAATAAATCTTTTTTATATGGTAATTTGAAGCGATTTCAACAAGTTCAATGTTATCAACAAATACAGAAATCCCTAATTCAGTATTAGATTGTTTTATTTCTTTAGCATTATATTTTTTGATGAAGTTAGTTAAATTATTTTTAGTTTCTTTTATTTGATTTCTATAAGGTTTATAATAATTTAATAAATGTTGACTAGCTTTATCTAATATTTCACGACGTATTTCATTTAATTTAGAGGTTGGAATAAAAAGATCATTTGGATAATCTTTTATATTAATTTCTTCTATGTAAAATGGTGTATTTCCTGTTTTAGAAAGCTGTTTTTTAACTTCTTCTAATCCAATAGGCCTATTAATAGCTTTTTCAAAAGTTTGTCGTGATTTATAATTGAATTCTATTTTATGAGATTCTTTTAAATAAAATTTAGCTACAATATTAACATGTAAATTATCATCTAAATAAATATTAAAAGTAATAGGTATTTTAGATTGTATATGTTCTTTTTTATGTTTTTTAAGTTCTTTATTAATAGAATGTGAATAACTAATGAATACTTTATCTCCAAGTCTAACATTTCTTGTTGTGTTGAAGATAATATAATCATCATTTTGTTCTATAATATCATCAATGTATATTCCTTTAATTTTTTTACCAATTTTAAAAGCTATCCCATCACCTATTTGAATATCAACAGGATTTTCTTTAGATATCTTGATTTTTTTAGTAGTTTTAATAAATTCCTCTGAATCATTTTCATCTTCTTTATTTTTGAAACCTTTAAAATTTTCAGTAGCTTTAGAATTATTATTACTAGTATATTTAGTATTTTTAGATTGTTTATTAGCTTTAGAATTATTATTACTAGTATATTTAGTATTTTTAGATTGTTTATTAGCTTTAGAATTATTATTACTAGTATATTTAGTGTTTTTAATTCTTTTATTAGTTTTAGAATTATTATTAGCTTTAAGATTTTCATCATCTATTTCTACAATTTCTCCAATGTAATAACCAATATGTCCTGAGCTTTTTCTCCCCATGACTTCTCCAGGACTTTGGTTTAGTAGATATCCTCTGGTAAACTTCCGATTAAATACAAAGTTTAAGTCATCTTTAAAATTACCTTCTTTTTTATCAATTATGTTTCTATAGCTATTTACAATGGTTCCAACATAGTCTTCTGACTTCATTCTACCTTCTAATTTAATAGAATCAATTCCAGCTTTTTGAAGTGTTTCAATATCATCTGAGACATTTAAATCATGTGTTGAAAGTAAGTAGCCATTATCAATATTATATCCTTTATATTTTAACTTATATTCTCTTCTACATGGTTGAGTACAAGCTCCTCTATTCCCACTTCTTCCATTATTTAATGAAGAGATATAACAATTTCCAGATATAGAATAACATAATGCTCCATGAGAAAAGACTTCTAATTCCATATTAATATCATTTTCTTTCAGTTTTGAATGTATATGGCTTATTTCATCAACACTGATTTCACGAGGAAATATAGCTCTAGAAACTCCATTTTTTGAAGCCCAAAGTATACTATAATAATTGTTCAGTCCCATCTGAGTTGAGGCATGGACTTTTATCTGTGGAAATACAGTATTAATTAATTTTAAAACTCCAAAATCTTGAACAATAACTGCATCAACACCAATTTTGTAAAGGTTGAATATATACTTCAAAAGATCTATTACTTCAAAGTTGTTTATTAATGTGTTTACAGTAACAAAGACTTTAACATTGTTTAAATGAGCATATTCAACACTTTTTTTAATTTCCTCTATAGAAAAATTTTCTGCATATGCTCTAGCTCCAAAATTCTGTCCAGCTAAATAAATAGCGTCTGCACCACGATTGACAGCTATTTTAAAAACATTGAATGATCCTGCAGGAGCTAATAATTCCATAACCATGTATTAAACCTCATATATTGTAATAGTGTAATATTATAATAGTGTAATACTATAATATTGTAATTATATAAAATAAATCTTTCATTTTTATATTATATTTTATAATTTGATATTTATAATAAAATTAAATTTACTAAATTAATGAAAATCAACAAAAAATTTAATCTTTAATAGCTACTTCTACCATATGTTAATATGTATTTATAGTAGTTTTTAAAATATTTTTAATAAATAAATATTGACTAATAAGGAATAAAAATGATTGTAAAAGAACTTTCTAAATTTATTGTAGATTTATCTTACAAGGATATTCCTAAAACCGCTGTTGATAAAGCTAAACTTTGTTTTTTAGATTTTTTAGGAGTAGCTAATAGAGGTTTTCATGAAAAAAGCACTAAAATAGCTATTGAATCTATTAATCAACTTTATGGTATTGATTTTGATAGTAATTTTGGGAAATCTTCAATTATTGGGGATGATTATTCAAATATAGTTAATGCGGGATTTATTAATGGTATTTCAGCTCATGCTCTTGATTTAGATGATGGTCATCGTATTGCTCAGTTACATCCAGGATGTGTTGTTTTTCCAACAGCATTAGCTATAGCCGAAGCAAATAATATCAATGGAAAAAAGTTTATTGAATCTATTGTTTGTGGGTATGAAGTAGCTATTGTTCTTGGGAGTTTAGCTAATCCCTATCATAGAAATCAAGGATTTCATACTACTGGAACAATTGGAACATTTGCAGCTGGTGCTACTGCATCTAAACTTTTAAATCTAAATTTAGAAGAAATTATTAATACTTTAGGTTTATGTGGAACTCAAAGTTCAGGACTTCTTGAATCAGATCATCATGGAACTATGGGGAAACAGTTTCATGTTGGAAAAGCTGTTTATAATGGAATCTTAGCTACATATTTAGCTAAAAATAGCTTCACTGGTGCTGAATCGATTATTGATGGGGATGAAGGTTTTTTAAAAGCAATGGCTATTAATATTTTTGACTCAAATAATAAAGAATTTGATTTTGATAAATATTTATCCTCTTATTTAAATGATTATATTGGTAAATTTCATATTAATGATGTTTATTTTAAAAAATATCCATTTTGTAGACATTTACATTCTTCTATTGATGGTGTATTGAATATAAATAATAAATTTGATTTCAATATTGTGGATATTGAAAAAATCATTGTTAAAACTTATAATATAGCTGCTGAACATGATAATTTTAGTCCAAAGACAAGAGAAGATATAAAACAAAGTTTACCTTATGCTATAGCTACAGCCATGATTAATAATGATTTAGATTTAGATATAATTGAAAAAGATGTTTATAATAATCTTGATATTCTTAATAATCTTAATGATTCTAATTCTAATTCTATTGATAATTTTAATAATAGTAATAATAATACTAATGATAATAGTAATAGCAATAGTAATGATAATGATGTTAGCTATTTTAAACAGATTTTTAACAAAATAACTATTGAAGAAAATGAAGAATTCAATAAATCTGTTCCTAAATACAGACCTTCCAAAGTTATTATTGAAACAAAAAATGAAATCTATGAAGATTTTGTTGAACTTCCTTTAGGTGAATCTGAAAATCCATTATCTAAGGAAGACCTTTTAGAAAAATTTAAGAATCTTAATTGTGGTTTTGGGATTAAAAAATTGAATTCAATTGAAATGGGCATTGATAATATAGAAGATAATGATATGTCTGCTTTTATGAAAATATTTCATTAATATAGATTTTATGAAATTATCATATAACTATTCAATTTCATATTTCCACTTTTTTATCCCACCGTCTAGATTGTATACATTTTTATAACCTAGATTAGCTAATTTTTTACATGCAGATTTACTTCTTCTACCACTTCTACAGTATACAATTATTTCACTATCTTTATCTTTTATTTTACTTTCTATTTCATCCTCTAAGTTTTTTAATGGTATAAGAATAGAATTAGGGATATGCTTTTCATCATATTCTTTTTTTGATCTAACATCTAATAATATTATATTAGCATTGTTTTCCATTTTTGTTTTTGCTTCTTCTGGTTTTATGTTTTTATAGCTAATATTTTCACCTGTGTATAGTTTTGGTTTCGTTTTATTTATTTTTTATTTTTTATTTTTATAAGAATATGATTACTAAAATTTATAAGAGCATGATTACTAAAAATTTTCCCATCTATAGAATTTCAGACTGTTTTATATTACCCTATTATCTTGATCCTAGGGGTATTCTATATGTTACAATGGCATATAATGGTTTGTAGCCATTTTTAGCATTATAACTAATCTCATGATAGTTTGGTTTTGTTGTAGTAAATGTTTTTGAATTATAATAGTTTTTAGATCCTACTTTCTTAACGAACATAATAGTTGCTTTTAATAGTTTATAATTGGTTGGATAATCTGCAAAACGTCCTAAAAATATGTCTGTCTGAATTAATTTTTTTGTTCCTGGAAAAATAGTATTATATCTAAGTTCAATTTGGTCCCCAGGTTTAGGACCTATTTTCTTAACATTCAAATCTCCATTATGTTTAGTTTTGAAGTATATTTTGTCTGTTGTTTTAGTAGCTATAGTTTTCTTATAATAAAATACAGCATAATATGGTTTATAATTGTTTTTTGGCCAATAACCAATTTTATAACCATATGGTAAATCTGAACCACCTTTATAGGTAAATATTTTTGAAGAATAATATGTTTTACCATTCATATTTTTTTTAAATTGAACTAGTATTTTAGTTGGTTTATAATCAGGCCAAGTATAAGATTTTTTTCCAGAAATTCCAAGTCCCATATAATTTGGACCATCTTGAGTATCTTTATTTTTAGAACTATTATAATTATAATATCCATAAATTAGACTTTTTTTACTTATACTTTTATTAAATGAAGAACCTGGATGTTTAGTGTCTCCATTATATTTAAAATAGAGTTTATTCGTTTTTTGGATTTTAGTATCTGCACTTACTGGAGATAATGCCAGTCCAGCAACACCTACAAAAAGTATTACTAATAATATTAAATTCTTTTTATTCATTTTCATCAACTTTTTTATTATTTTTTCTAAAACTTTTATTTTTTAGTTTATATAAGTATAGAACCAAAAATAATTGTTTTTTCATATATTATTTTATTTTAATTAAAATTTTTTAACAGTCTAAATTTCTACAGATGGAAAATCTTTCAGAAATATGAAAATTTAATATTTTGAAAGATGTTATTTATTTATATCTTTAAAATTATATTAATATATAATTATTATATTAGTATATGGATATTATTAATAATTATTTGGAATGATTAAAAATATTAAAAATATTAAAATAATTATAAATAATTATAAATAACTATAAAAATATTAAAAACTATTATAAAATTATTTAAAATTAAGGGGGTAATAAAATGATTGAAATTCCAGAAAGCAATACTATTGCAAACCAATTAAATGAAACAATTAAAGGAAAAAAGGTAGTTGGTGTTGTTACAAATAAATCTCCTCATAAATTTGCCTTTTTTTATGAAGATCCAAATGAATATTCTGATATGCTAAAAGGTAAATTTGTTACAAATGTTAATGTTTATGGAGGACAAATTGAAATATTATTGGCTGAAAATTCATCATATTCTGAAGAAGATAATGAAAATAATACTATCATTGTTTTAAGTGATGATGCTCAGATTAGATATATTGAAAAAGATGAAGATCTTCCTGAAAAACATCAACTTTTAATTAGGTTTGATGATTCTTCTTATCTAGTTTGTTCAGCTAAAATGTATGCTCAGCTTCATGTTTCATTACTTAAAGACTATAAAAATGAATATCATGATATAGCTAAAGAAAAACCATCTCCTCTTTCGGATGATTTTGATATTAAATACTTTGAAGATTTACTAGAGGAAGTTCGTCCAACTACTTCTCTTAAAGCTTTCATAGCTACTAAACAAAGAATCCCTGGTATTGGAAACGGGGCTCTTCAAGATATATTGTTCAATGCAAAACTCCATCCAAAAATAAAGATTAAAAAATTATCTAAAGATCAAATAGAGACATTATTTAATAGTATTAAATATACATTAGATGAAATGGTAAAAAATGGTGGTAGAAACACTGAAAAAGATTTATTTGGCAATAATGGAGGTTATGAAGTAATTCTTTCTTCTAAGACATTTAAAAGCCCATGTCCTTTTTGTGGTGGAAAGCTCAATAAAGAACCTTATTTAGGCGGAACTGTCTATTATTGTCCTAATTGCCAAAAATTAGATGATTAATATTATATATGAAATATATATGAACTTAATTAAAAATTTATTATATTAATTTAATTAAATATTTTAAAAAATCATAGGTAGTAATAATGAAAGAAACTAAGCTTTCTCTTAAAAAAATAGGAATAAATGAGTCAGATTGTAATTATTTCTCTAATAAAAGATTTTCTGATGGTGCTCAATATCGTTTTGAAGTTCCTGGAATTCAAAGTCCTTCAGCATTAAGATCTCTAATTTCTAGCTGTGAAGATAAAAATATCAGAATACATAGAGCAACTCAAACAAAAGGAATCATGTTTCTCAATGATGAAGAAATTGAAGAAATGGTTTCATTAGCTAATGACTCTAAAATCGACTTATTTTTAAGTGTTGGTCCAAGAGCTGTTTATGATACTAGTGCAACTGCTCAAACAAAAGAAGGTTCTAGAATTGGTTATCGTCTTCGTGGATATGATAATTTAGTTTATGCAATTGAAGATGTAAAAAGAGCTATTGATTTAGGAGTTAGGGGAATAGTTGTTTATGATGAAGGATTACTTTGGGCATTAGCTAAAATGAGAGATGAAAAAAATGGAGAAATAGCTAATGACACTAAATTCAAACTTTCTGCTCATGCTGGGGCCGGAAACCCTGCGTCTGCAAAGCTTTTTGAAGATATAGGGCTAGACTCTTTCAATCCTGTTCGTGATTTATCTATTCCTATGATTGCTAGTTTACGAGAAGCTATTGATATTCCAATAGATATCCATACTGAAAATCCAAAGTCAACTGGTGGATTTATACGTCATTATGAAGTTCCAGAAATAATTAAGGTTGCTTCTCCAGTTTATTTAAAAACTGGTGGTTCAATAGCTAAGCATCACAGCTGGGATACTACTGATAAAGAAGCTATACAAAGAGTAAAACAAGTAGAATTAGTTAAAAATATGATTGAAAGATATTATCCTGAAGCTATTGCTTCTAAATAGGATATTATGAATATTTAAATTATTAAAAATCTATATGTCTCATTTTTTATAATAATCCAATAAGATACTATGAATTTATCATCAAAAATAGAAAATGCTTTAATAAAGGCAAGTACAACTTATCCTAAAGATAGGCTAAATGCATTCAACCGAGCTATAGATGTAGAAACTAATGAAAATGCAATTTGGGCACTTGAACTTATGTTAAAAAATGCTAAAATAGCTAATAAAAATAAAATTCCTTTATGTGATGATACTGGAATTCCTCATGTTTTCATTGAACTTGGTAAAGATACTATAATTTCTTCTGAATTTTTAGAAGATATTAAAAAAGGAATAGCTAATGGTCTTAAAAATTTACCAGGTAGGCCAATGACAGTAAAAGGTGATGATTTAGAAAGAATTTCTCAATCAAAAGGTTTATACAATGAAAGTGAGAAATTAGTGCCTCCTTCTTTTTTAATTGATAATTATAATAATGAAAAATATGATAATTTAAAAGAACATGGCAATTTAGATCAATATGGCAATTTAGAAGACTATAATGATTTAGATAATAAAAGTAAAATACATCTCTTACTATTAGGTGGTGGCCCAGAAATCAGAGCTAATACTTATAGAGTATTCCATAAAAGAGACTCTAAAGAAGTTTTAAATGTGGCAATAGATAGATTAAAAGAAAATTTAGCTCTTTTGGGATGCACTCCTAGTATTCCAGCTATTGGGATTGGGAGAACTCATTTTGAAGCTAATTCTCTATTGATTAAATCGATGATTTATGGAAATTTAGATAATCAATCAGATATTGAAAAATATATAACTGATGAGCTAAATAAAACTAATATTGGGCCTATGGGTCTTGGTGGAAAGACAACTTCTCTTGGATCTTTTATAAAAATAGGTCCTCAAAGAGCAAGTGGAGTTAGAATTTTAGCTACTCGTCCATGTTGTTTTGTTGAACCAAGAGTAGCTACTGTTGAAATTAATTATATCTGATTAATTATTTAGAATAAAAAAGTACTCTAAATACTACTTATTTAGGATATTATAATAATATTTTTTTCTATAGAATAATAAAATACTCAAATACTACTTATTTAGGATATTATAATAATATATTTTTTAAAATAATAAAATACTTTAAATACTACTTATTTAGAATATTACAATAATATATTATTTAGAAAAAAAATAAAAATTATAAAATATTTATTGAGGGATATTTATGACTAATGGGGATAAAATTAAAGAAAACTCTATTAACAATGACCTATCTAAGATAAAAACAGCTATTACTGATATTGAGTCTAATAAAATAGTTACTAGGGGATATTCTCAAGAGGATTTAATAGCTAATATCACTTTTCCTGATATGGTTTACTTGCTCTTAAAAGGAGATTTACCTTCTCCTAAAGAGTCTAAAATGTTCAATCATGTATTAATATCTTTTTGTGATCATGGTGTAACTTCTCCAAGTACTCAAACTTCAAGATTAATTGCTTCTTCTGGATCTCCATTAAATGTTGCTTTATCTGGAGGATTATTATCTTTTGGTAAAAAACATGCAGGAGCTATTGAAGACTCTATGAGCTTATTCCAAGAAGCATTAAATGATGATATTTTTGATGTTTATAACTTTGAAAACTATGTTAATTCAAAAGATTTTGATAATTCAATTGATGAGATAGCTAATGATATTGTAGATATCTATTTGAATGATAATAAAAAAATTCCAGGATTTGGCCACAGATATCATACTAAAGATCCTAGAGGGGCTAAATTAATGGATATAGTTAGAGAAGAGGATTTCATTGGTAAACACACTAAATTAGCATTAGCTATTGAAAAAATTCTATTTGAAAAAAAAGGAATTCACATCAATATAGATGGTGCTAATGGAGCAATTCTTTCAGATATGGGATTTTCTAGTTCTTTAGGTCTTGGAATTTTCATGATTGGTAGGATTCCAGGAATACTTGCCCATGTAAATGAAGAAATCACGCAAAAAGAAGGTTTTAGAAAATTTTGCAATATAGATGATATTTCATATTGTGGATATGAAGATAAACATTTAGATTAAAAATATAATTTTCTATTTTTCTATTTTCTATCTTTTATTTTTTATTTTTAATTTTTATTTATTTATTATTTAATTTTCTATATTTATATTATATCTTATATTATATTTTATCTTATTTTTAATTCTTAATTTTATTCATTTATTATTTAATTTTCTATATTTATATTATATCTTATATTATATTTTATCTTATTTTTAATTCTTAATTTTATTCATTTATTATTTAATTTTCTATGTTTATATTATAGTTTATATTATATTTTATCTTATTTTTAATCTTTATGGATTGATTATTTAATTTATTATCTTTTATTCTTATTTTTTATATTATTTTTTTACTTTTATTTATTATTTTATAAAATAAAAAGAATTATTTACTTGTTTATACAAATATAATAAATAATATTTTATTAAATCATGTTTGTTGAGAGGATATATTTATTTAATATAATTTTTTAGTATTAGTGTAATTTTCACTTATTGAGTCTAAGGAGAATGATAACTATGTTAAGAAATAAAATGCCTGATAATCCTAATAAAAATATAAAATTTGATAAAGATAAGTTAAAGACTATTTATCTTGCAGGAGGATGTTTTTGGGGAATTGAAGCATATATTTCAAGGCTTCCAGGAGTAGCTAAAACAACAGTAGGTTATGCAAATGGAATAATCCCAAATCCTAGCTATGAAGAAGTTTGTAGTCTTGACACTGGACATGCTGAGACTGTAAAAGTTGATTATGACCCAAATATTATTTCTCTCAAGGGCTTACTTGAAAAATTCTTTAAAATTATCGATCCTACTACACTAAATCAACAAGGAAATGATATCGGCAAACAATATCGTACTGGAATTTATTATTCTACTGATGAGTCTGAAAGTTCTGAGAATGACTTATCTATTATAAATAATGTTCTTGGCGAAGAACAGTTGAAACAAAAGGAATTTAATAAGGCAGTTGTTACTGAAGTTAAACCTCTTGAATCATTTTATGATGCTGAGGAATATCACCAAAAATATCTAGAGAAAAATCCAAGAGGATATTGTCATATTGATTTAAGCAAACTTCCTGAAGATATTTTAGAAATTGAATCTACAAGTTCTGAACTTATTGATGATTATGATATAGGGGGATGTGGTTATGAGGACTTTAGTGAAGAAGAAAAAGAAAGAAAGTTAAAAGAACTTTCTCCTATTGAATATGATGTTACTCAAAATAATGCTACTGAAGCACCAGGAACTGGTAAATACAATAATTTTGTGGAAGAAGGTATTTATGTAGATGTAGTTAGTGGAGAACCATTATTCACTTCTATTGATAAGTTTGATTCAGGATGTGGTTGGCCATCATTTACAAAACCTATTGATGAAGATATTATGTCTGAAAGTAAAGATACTTCTCATGGAATGGTTAGAACAGAATTAAAAAGTAAGATAGCTAAATCTCATTTAGGACATGTTTTTGATGATGGTCCTTCTGAAAGAGGTGGAAAAAGATATTGTATTAATTCAGCATCTTTAAGATTCATTTCAGCTTCTGATATGGAAAAAGAAGGGTATGGTGAATATAGCTATTTATTTAAAAAATAATACTTTTAACATAATTTAATTAATAAAAATAAAAAATAATATAAAAAAATAAGAATAAAAGATAATAATAAAAGATATTAAATTAAAAATAAGTTTATAGTAAAAAATCAATAAAAAATTTAATATAAAATAAAATTCATATATATATATATATATATATATTATTTACTTTTATGATTTAAATTATATCAGAGGGGTATGTTGGGTGTTTAGATGTTTAAAAAGATATTTGTTGTTTTAATTTTAGTATTTTCAGTATTGCTAATTAGTGGAACTGTTTTTGGAGCTGAAGTTAAACATTCTGATTCTAGCTATAAATCTTCTATTTCTTCAAAATCTATTAAAATATCTCCAAATCCTATTAAAAATATATCTACAACTAAATCTACTTTTAAATCTGGAAATAAAATTAAAATAAAAGTCACTACAACTAAATCTGTAAAAAATGTTTATACTCGTATTTCAGGAAAAGGTACTTATAAACTTAAGAAAAGTAATAATAATGTATGGTATTACAATTTAAGAACTAAAGGCTATAAAACAGGAAAATATAATATAATTATTAAAGCTACTACTTATAAAAATAATATTTATAAAAAAAACAAATATTTTAAAGTAGATAATATTCCTCCTAAATTATATTCATTGAAATCTAATGTAAAAAGTATTAAAGCAGGTAATCCATTTCATATTGAAGTTATAACGGATAAAACTTCGAAAAAAGTGATTGCAAAAGTTAGAGGCAAAATTATTTATTTTAAATCAAATTCTATTTATAAAAATAATACTCAAGGTTATAATAATCATAATGCTATGAACTGGACTTTCAATGGAAAAATCAGCTATAAAGAAATTGGAAATTTGAATATTACAGTTTATGCTTATGATTCTATAGGCAATATAGTTAAAAAAAGTTTATACATAAAATCTATTCCAGTTTATGTTCGTTGGAATGGAACTGTACTAATGAATAACCCAACTAAAATATATTATTATTCTAATCCTATAAACTCTTATCAAAAAAGTATTAATGTCTTAAGTAAATATGTAAAAGTTTATGAAGGATATGCTGGAAGTAATTATATTTTAGGAATTACTTATAATAATGGTTACAAAGCTACAAAAGTTATTATTGCATATAAAGATCCATTTGTTGTTTATCATGAGTTGGGCCATGTTTTAAACTGGAAATGGAGTGAATATCAATGTGATCTTTATGCATATAAGAAAGTTGGATATTGGTTGGATTAATTTTACATAATATTTTACATAATATTATATTATAATATTTTTTTATATATTTTATTTATCAATACTTATTTTTTGAAATTTTATATTTTTTAGATATTGTAGATTTTTTTAGATATTTTACTATATTATAATAATAGTGGATATATAATTATAATTTATATAAATCTTCAATCATAATTTTATAATAATATTTAATTAGTTTTAATTAAATAAACTATATTAAAAATGATATGAAAATAGAAATCTTTAAATGAAATGTTGAAAATAAATATTTATGCTAAAAATTTGAGATTATTTTATAGCTAATTTTTACAATATTTTATAATTTTTATAATTATTTATTATGGAGGTGACATAAATGGCTAAGATAAAAGGAACCAATAAAAGAACAAGGCCGAAATCTCACTATAGAAAACGTGGAACAAAAAGAGGTCGAGGAATTAAGAAAATTTAATGATTTAGTTTAACTAAATCATATTATTATTTATTTTTATTTATTTTTATTAATAATAAAATAATTTGTATTTTAATCTTTTAGTTTAATTTAGTTTAATTTAGTTTAATCTAGTTAGTTTAATTTTAATTTAATCAATTTAATTTTTTGTTTTAATATTTTCATGAAGGAATTATTATGGAATTTTCAGAACTTATTGAAAAACGCTATAGTGTAAGAGGATATAAACCAGATCCTGTTGAGAAAGAAAAATTAGACAACATATTAGAAGCAGGAATATCAGCTCCAACTGGAGTCAATGCACAAGCTTTTAAAATATATGTAATTAATACAAAAAAACACAAAGAAGGTTTAGAAAAGATTTATAGTCAACCTTGGTTTGTTGAAGCTCCTGTAGTGTTGTGTTTAGCTATGGCTCCAGCTAAATGTTGGACTCGGCCATGGGATGGGAAAAATATCAGTGATATTGATGCAGGAATTATTATGGATCATATGATTCTTGCTGCTTGTAATCAAGGTCTCGGAACTTGTTTCATTGGTGCCTTTAAAAAATACGCTGCAGTAGATTTACTTGATCTTGATGAAGAATATGAACCTGTTTTATTCACTCCTTTGGGATATCCTAATGATAAAGGTAGGAACACTACTAGAAAGAGTTTTGATGAGTTAGTTGTATATAAAGACTGATTTTAATATATTTTCATAGTTTTTATTATTAGTATTTTTTTTATTTTATATCTAAATTATATAGTTTGATTAGTTGATTATTTATTTGTGAAAAAATGACTAAACCGATTATTTTAAAAGCAAAAAATTTTGATGATATGGAATCTATAGCTAAACCTTTCATTGATAATGGCTATAAAATTATGTCTTCTGATGCAAAACATATAATAGCTAAAAAAAGGAATTTTGGAATTTGGTATTTCCATGTTTTGTTTTTAGGGTTAATACTATTCATTGTTAGTTATAATTCTTGGATATTGTATCTTGTATGTCTATTATATATAGCTTATTTTCTTTTTTATCTGTTTAAAAGATCAAAAATAGTTCTTATCACCACGGAATCAAAGGATGAAGAGGGGAACTATGTTGAATTTGATGATATTAAGGATATTAATTACTAATATCATAATGCTTTTTATCCAAATAAAACAAGAAATATAATAAAAAAATTACATTAACATTACATATATAGTTAAATTATATATTATATTAATGATAATATCTATTTAATTTAATTATTAATAATTTAATATATAAAATAATTTAATAAATAAATTTAGGATTAAATTGATTTAAATTAATAATTAAATATTTTGTATTAAATTATTAGAAATATTTAGATTTTAGGAGGAATTTTTTGTCGTATAGTAGAATTCAACAGTTTTCAATCGTATTTGCATTTATTATGATAACTTGGGGGTTATTGCCGTTTTTCAATCTTGATAATACATTTTTAACATCCAACACAATTGCTTCAAGTACAATATTATTTTTAATAGGGATAGCTTATCCACTCATTGTTTTCAAACCTCAATGGAATAAAGCTGTCTTGATGATTGAAGGAATTGTTTTTGCGGCTGTTGGCTTAGCCTTCTTACAACCTTTATACAATCTTATTTTCTTAATAATAGGGGCATTTTTTGCTATTTTAGCTATTTTAGCTTATGCTAAAAAATTACCTTCAAGATTATTGAAATTTTTCTATAAAACTCCTAAATAATTGTTAAAATTTATAAATTTGAATTATATAATTAAATAATTATTAATAAAAATTTTCTCTAATTTTCATTGATTTAATTAGGTTTATTGATTTAGTTAGGTATTTTATGCGAATTATAAAATTTTTACTTCCTTTAGCTGTTTTAAATTTAATAGCTTTAATTTTAGTAACTTTTGGACTTCCAAATACAGTTCCTATGCAAATGAATTTGGAGGGTGCTGTGAATTCGTTTGGTTCTAAATGGTTTATTCCAATTTTTGGAATCATTCCAATTTTAATAGTCATTATATATATTATTTATATATATTATGGAAATAATGATTTAAACAAAAATATTAAGGATAAAATTATTCCAGCGATAGCTATACTTTTCATGATAATTAGTTGGGTTCAAATAGGATTTGTATTAGTTTTAACAGAATTTAATTCATTTATATCTAATTATTCTCTATTAATTGAAATAACTTCTTTCATATTCATTGTTTTATCTGTTTTATTTGTTTTCATAGGTTATTATATAGAAGATATCAAACCTAATAGAACTTTTGGTATTCGAACTCCATGGACTCTTAACAATGAAATAGTTTGGAAAAAAACTCATAAATTAGGTTCTTATACCTTCATGATTGCAGGATTTGTATTGTTAGTATATTCTCTTGCTACTTTTATTAGTGAAAACATAATTTATGCAATTATTGGTTTGATTATATCTATATTTTTAGCTGCAATTGTTCCAATAATTTATTCTTATTATGAATATAAAAATATAACAAATTAATTAGTTAAATTTACTTTTAATTGAAAATAAAAATGATTAGATGATTTTCTGTATAATTTTGTATTAATTTCATATTTTCAAATTTCATATGTTAATTTTGCATTATTAAAAATATTTGTATATATTTTTTATTTTTTCTAAAATTCAATATTTTATGAAATTTTATTAATATACTGATATATTTTCCATCTTAGTTAACTTTAAATTTTTTATATATTTTTCAAGATTTTCTTTTTTCAATTTTTTATTTAAATTATATTTTCGCTATTTTCTTTATATTTAGTTTTTTAAGAATATTTTTTTCTTTTAATCATTTTATAGTTATTATCAAAGATTTTATTTTTCAATCTATTTTTTTTTTCAATTTCCTCAATATTCCTCTAATTTTTTCTATTAATAACCCTTTATTTATTGCTTTTATTTGTTAATAAAATATAATCTTATTTTATTAATTTATTTGTCTGTTTTTTCTACTGGGGGCAAGTAGAAAAAGATATATATTATGTATAATATATTTTTCAACTACCATGGTGGTTAATTATGACAGCGATATCGGAAGCTATTACACAAATTAAAAAGGCTGAAAACGATGCTGATCAATTAATTGAAGACTCTAAAGTCAAATCGACTGAAATGATTGAAGATTCTAAAGTTAAATCTGATGAGATGATCCAGACAGCTAAGAACTCAGCTAATGAAGAAGTTAAAGATACTATTTTTAAAGCAGAAGAAAATGCAAGAAAAGAAGCTAATTCTATAACAGCTAAAGCCAAAAATGATGTAATGTCAATTAAAGACAAGTCTATGGCTAATGTTGATGAAGCTGCTTCATTTATTGTTAAAAATATTTTGTAGTGTGAGATGAATGTTCCAAACAGAGAGGATGCGTAAGCTTAAGATAATAACATTAGACCAATACACTAATGAAGTAGTTAGTGGACTACATGAAAAAGGTATTGTTCAAATTGATGATATTTCTGAACGTATTCAACAAAATCCTGAATGGGCACAACTTTTATCACCTTCAAAAGCAACTTCAAATACTGGAAAGATTTCTTCACTTTTAATGAAAGCCACTGGTTTATCTGAAACCTTTGGAAATGTTCTTGAAGGAAAAGGAAGTATTAAAGATATGGTAATGTCTTTTGTAAGTCCTGTAATTCCTGAAAAGAAAAAAGTGGATAAATTAGATACTGAAAGCTTAATAAATAATGCAGAATCAGTTCTCGATGAGATAGAGTCGCAAACAAAGGTTATAGAAGATAAGATTTCAGCGCTTGATAGTGAAAAAAGTGAACTTGAATCCAATAAAGAATTAGCTATTAAATTAAGTAATTTTAATATAGATTTATCTCTTTTACGTGATAGTAAGTACACAACTACGCTTGTTGGAAGGATTGATGTTGATAATGCTTTGAAATTTAAAGATGAAGCAAAAAATGTAACTGATAATTTACAGATATTAGAAGACTCTAATGTTATAAAAAATAATGAAGGTAAAAAAAATAAGAAGAATAATGATTCCTCTGAAATTCTTATTGTGATTACTTCAAATGAATATAAAGAAGAAATTTACTCTCTACTTCGAAAATTTGAATTTGAAAAATATGATGTTAGTGGATTAGAAGGAAATTCACAAGATATAATAAATTCTTCAAAATCAAGAATTACTGAAATAGAGAAAGAAAGAAATCAACTTTTTGATGAACTTAAAAAGATCGCTGATAAGTATGATCAAGATGTTTTAGTTTTAAAAGAACAGTTAGAAATTGAAAAAGAAAGAAATGAAATCTTTGCTACTTTTGGTCAGACCAATAATACAACTATGCTTGAAGCATGGGTTCCTTTAAAAGAGGTTACTGAAGTTACTGAAGTTATTAATAAATATAGTGATGGATATGCTGTTGTTGAGGCTGAAGAAATTGGTGAAGATGATTCTGATGTTCCTGTTCTACATAATAATAACTGGTATGCAAAACCATATGAAGTAATTGTAGATATGTATGCTCCATTAAAATATAATGAGATAGATCCTACAATTTTAGTAGCTATTACTTTGCCGTTTTTCTTTGGTTTTAATTTAACTGATGCTTTTTATGGTATTTTTGTTTCATTAATTGGTTTTATTTTATACAGAGGTATGGGTAAAGTCAATAATACTATGAGAAGTTTTGGTGCTATTTTCATGATGTGTGGTATATGGGCAATTATACTGGGACTTTTAACTGGAGGATTCATTGGAGATTTTGTTCCAAGATTCTTAGGATTTAACCTTCCAACAGTTATTCCTGCTATAGATGCATTTAAACAACCTCAAAATATACTTATAATGGCACTTATTGTAGGTGTTATCTATACAAATATAGGTTTCATTTTAGGTATGATTAACAATTGGAGATATGGTAATAAAAAAGAAGCTATTACATCTCAAATTGTGTGGTTTGTATTAGAAGCAGGTATTGTTTTCCTTGTACTTGGATTTATCATGCCAGGAATTGGTATTATTGGTATGGGTCTTGGTGGAGCACTAATAGCCTTAAGTATAATATTACTTTTATGGGGTGGAGGTGCTTATGGAATAATGGATATATTCTCATTTATGGGAGATATCTTGTCCTATGCTCGTCTTTTAGCACTTTGTTTAGCTACTGGTGGAATTGCTATGACTGTTAATATTTTAGCAGAAATGCTAAATGGGATGGTTCCAGGTATTGGAATTATAATTGCAATATTTGTATTCCTGTTTGGACATATAGTAAACTTTATGTTCCAAGTATTGGGTGGCTTCATCAATGCACTTCGTTTGAATTATGTTGAATTTTTCGCTCAATTCTTTATGGGTGGGAAAAATAATTTCAATCCTTTTAGTGCAAAAAGAACTTTCACAAAAATAAAAGATGACTAATATTTCAAATTAAATAAATTTTATTAATATTTATAATATTATTAACTAAATTTATTAAATTTATAATCATATTAAATATTTCATATTAAATAAATTAATCAATATATGTTAATTTTCAATATATGTTAATTTAATTATATTAATTGTATAAAAATTATATTTTAAATAATAAAATAAATAAAGGAGATAAAGATTATGGTAGACATTGCATTGGGTACTGCTCTTGCAGCAATTGGTGCGGGAGTAGCTATTGGATTCGCAGGTTTAGGATCAGGTTTAGGTCAAGGAATGGCAGCAGCTGGAAGTGTAGGTGCTGTAGCAGAAGATAAGGGTATGTTTGCTCAAGGTATTATTTTCTCTGCATTACCAGAAACTCAGGCTATTTATGGTTTCTT